>JANNCZ010000128.1:0-15948 GCA_031387185.1 Burkholderiales bacterium | reverse complement strand
GGCACGCCTTCGACCTGTGGCAACAAACTGCCCAAACCGTAACCGAAGGCCACCAGCGCGATCATCGGGTCGGCAATGTTGCCGAGGATCGACGCACCCGCGAGCTTTTTCCACACCAGAAAGTTGCGCCGCCACACCGGGATAAAGCGCGGCGAGAGTTTGGGGAATGAAAGGTCGTACGTCATGGCGTCACTCAATCGCGCAGCTCGCGGCCGGTGAGTTTGATGAACACGTCTTCGAGGTTGGCCGGGCGGCGCAGGCAGCGCAGGGTGGCGTGATGCGCGAGGTCGTTGACCAGTGCGCTGGCGTCGTGGGTGTAGCAGAACACGGTCTCGCCGCTTTTCTCGACGCGCTCCGAAAGACTGGCGGCGCGAGCCTCGGCCCACGCTTCCACGCCATCGC
Organism: Burkholderiales bacterium; assembly: GCA_031387185.1. GTDB lineage: Bacteria > Pseudomonadota > Gammaproteobacteria > Burkholderiales > JAEUOS01 > CANJDH01. Next base: position 15,546 of record JANNCZ010000128.1, on the reverse strand, counting down.
CATAGACCTCCACCACCTCAGGCTCAATGTGTTGCCCGATCAGTTCACGTGGGCTGCCTTCGGCGATTTTTTTGCCGTGATCGATAACGGCCAGGCGCGTGCACAAGCGCTCGGCCTCTTCCATGAAGTGCGTGGTGAGGATGAGTGTCTTGCCTTGCGCCACCAACTGGCGCAGGCGCTCCCAAATCATGTGGCGCGCCTGCGGGTCAAGGCCGGTGGTGGGCTCATCAAGGATGATGAGGTCGGGATCGTTGACCAGTGCGCGTGCCAAGGTGAGGCGGCGCTTCATGCCGCCCGAGAGCGTCTGGATGCGCGCATCGGCCTTGGGAGCGAGATTGGCGAAGTCGAGCAGTGCGGGGATCCTTGCGCGCGCGGCGGCGTCGGTGAGGCCAAAATAACGGCCATACACCAGCAAATTTTCCGACACCGTGAAGTCTGGATCGAGGTTGTCCATCTGCGGGACGACGCCAATGCGTTGGCGCGCGACGCGGGCTTCTTTCGGGATGGCGTGACCGAGCAGGGTGATGCTGCCGCGCTCTGGCGCGATGAGGCCGAGGCAGAGCTTGAGCGTGGTCGTTTTGCCCGCGCCGTTGGGGCCGAGCAGGCCGAAGCAGCTGCCACGTGTGGCGTGCAGATCGAGGCCGGCGACGACTTCCTGGCCGCCGTAGGACTTATGCAGATCGCGGATGGAAAAAACGTCTTGTGTCATGCCTTGCTGCTTGTCTTGATCGCTGATCACGGTATCACTGCGTCAAGCACGGCGACTCTTATGGGTGCCGCACGCATACGCTGAATGGCGTTGCTGCTCCGGAACGCAAAAGCCGGACATGAAGTCCGGCTTTTGCACATGCTCGGCGCAGCGCTGCTGCTGTGCCGCCTGGCTTAGCTGCCTGCAGCTTCTGTCACGGGCGCGTTGCCCGTTGCGACTTCCGGACGATCCATCAGTTCGACCAGCGCCATCGGTGCCTTGTCGCCGACGCGAAATCCGTACTTGAGGATACGCAGATAGCCGCCAGGGCGCTTGGCGTAACGCGGCCCGAGCTCACCGAACAGCTTGACCACCATGTCGCGATCGCGCATGCGCGAGAACGCGAGACGCTTGTTGGCGACGGTGTCTTGCTTGCCCAAGGTGATCAAGGGTTCTACAACCTTGCGCAGTTCCTTGGCTTTGGGCAGAGTGGTTTTGATGACTTCGTGCTTGAGCAGCGAAACCGTCATATTGCGCAACATCGCCAAACGGTGCGACGAGGTGCGATTGAGCTTACGAAGTCCATGTCCGTGGCGCATGGCGGCTCCTTATACTTTTTCCAAACCGGCCGGCGGCCAGTTTTCGAGTTTCATGCCGAGCGTGAGGCCACGCGAGGCAAGGACTTCCTTGATTTCGTTGAGCGACTTGCGGCCCAGGTTCGGCGTCTTGAGCAATTCGTTTTCTGACCGCTGGATCAGGTCGCCGATGTAATAGATGTTCTCGGCCTTGAGACAATTGGCCGAACGCACCGTGAGCTCGAGGTCATCGACCGGGCGCAGCAGGATCGGGTCAACGGACGACGACTTGGGTGCATCGGACGACATGGCCGTGCCCTCGAGGGCAGCAAAGACCGACAACTGATCAACCAGAATGCGCGCGGCTTGACGCACCGCCTCTTCAGGTTCAATCACGCCGTTGGTTTCGACATCCATCACCAGGCGGTCGAGGTCAGTACGCTGTTCGACGCGCGCCGATTCGACCGCGTAGGAAACGCGTTTGACCGGGCTGTAAGAGGCGTCCAGCACGATTTTGCCGATCGACTTGGTCTCTTCGTCGCCAACGATACGCACGTTGCCGGGCACATAGCCGCGGCCACGCTCGACCTTGATCTGCATGTCGAGCTTGCCGTTGCCGGCCAGATGCGCAATCACGTGGCCGGGATTAATGATCTCGACTTCGTGCGACGCTTCGATATCTTTGGCTGTGACGGCGCCCGCGCCCGACTTCTTGAGCGTGAGGGTGATCTCGTCACGGTTGTGCAATTTCAGCACCACACCTTTGAGGTTCAACAGAATATCGACAACGTCTTCCTGCACGCCTTCAATGGTCGAGTACTCGTGCACCACACCCGCGATGCTCACTTCCGTGGGTGCGTAGCCGGTCATCGAGGAGAGCAGCACGCGGCGCAGCGCGTTGCCCAAGGTGTGACCGTATCCGCGCTCGAACGGCTCCATCGTCACCTTGGCGTGGGAGGCCCCCACCGCTTCGACATTGACGATCTTCGGCTTCAAAAATCCGGTATTAGCCATGTGATCCTTCCGATAAATGAATTCTTCGACAGTGACAGTGCGCCAAGCGCACTATCACCGGCCAGGCGCGGATTAGCGCGAATACAACTCGACGACCAGACTTTCGTTCACGTCCTGGGCGATTTCGGCACGATCCGGCAGGGCCTTGAATTTGCCGCTGAGCTTGGCGGTGTCCACTTCCACCCATGACGGGAAGCCGGCTTGCTCGGCAAGCGACACTGCGTCCTTGATGCGTAGTTGGGTACGCGCTTTTTCACGCACGGCCACCACGTCACCCGGCTTGACCTGCACCGACGGAATGTTCACCGGCTTGCCATTGACTTCGATGGCCTTGTGGCCAACGATCTGGCGCGCTTCGGCGCGCGTCGAGCCAAAGCCCATGCGATAAACCACGTTGTCGAGACGAGTCTCCAACAGGTGCAGCAGGTTCTCGCCGGTGTTGCCCTTGCGGCGCACCGCTTCGGCGTAGTAGCGGCGGAACTGGCGCTCCATGATGCCGTACATGCGGCGCACTTTCTGCTTTTCACGCAGTTGCTTGCCGTAGTCCGACAGGCGCTGGCCGGATTTCAGACCATGCTGGCCGGGCGCGACTTCGCTCTTGCACTTGTCGGCGAACGACTTGCGCGAGCTTTTGAGAAACAGGTCAGTACCCTCGCGACGCGAGAGTTTGCATTTCGGGCCGGTATAACGAGCCATTGATTCAATCCCCTAAGAGGTAACAACGTCGGGATGTTCGACGCCAAACTGCTGCAAATTGGTCCCTAAGGACTTAGATGCGGCGGCGCTTGGGTGGCCGGCACCCGTTGTGCGGAACCGGCGTCACGTCGGTAATGCTGGCGATCTTGATCCCCAGCGCATTCAAGGCACGCACCGAAGACTCGCGGCCTGGGCCGGGACCTTTGATGCGTACTTCGAGATTTTTCACACCACACTCAACCGCCACTTTGCCGGCAGCTTCAGCAGCGACCTGGGCTGCAAACGGAGTCGATTTACGCGAACCCTTGAAGCCAGCGCCACCCGAAGTCGCCCACGACAAGGCATTGCCCTGACGGTCGGTGATGGTGATGATGGTGTTGTTGAACGATGCGTGAATATGGGCAATGCCCTCGGCAACGTTCTTCTTGACCTTCTTGCGCACGCGCGTCGACGCGGTATTGGTTTGTTGCTGCTTGTTGGTGGCCATAGTTTGCTTCCTGAATTCTGTCGGCGGCGTGCTTCAGATACGAATGGAGTGGATCACTTGCCTGCGATGGCGTTACGCGCCTTGCGCGGGCCCTTGCGGGTACGGGCATTGGTGCGCGTGCGCTGGCCGCGCACCGGCAGACCGCGCTTGTGGCGGGTACCGCGATAGCAGCCCAAGTCCATCAGGCGCTTGATGCTCATCGATACTTCACGGCGCAGATCGCCCTCAACGGCGAACTTGCCCACTTCAATGCGCAGTTTGTCGACCTGTGTGTCCGACAGATCCTTGATCTTGACGCTGGGCGCAATGCCAGTGGCGGCGCAGATATCGCGCGCGCGCGAACGGCCTACGCCAAAGATCGCGGTCAAGGCGATTTCGGTGTGCTGATGATTGGGAATGTTGATACCGGCGATACGAGCCATGTCGTGTCCTTAATTAATCCGTTGCGCGCTTAACCTTGGCGCTGCTTGTGGCGCGGGTCAGTGCAAATAACACGCACGACGCCCTTGCGCTTGATAACCTTGCAATGGCGGCAGATTTTTTTTACTGATGCCAGAACTTTCATGATGCCCTCGACTTAGTCGCTTGTTGCGTTGATGTTGCCAATCTAGATCTGTCGCTCGCCCTGCGCACACTTGCCGGTTCTTGCCAGCCACTCTTGCCCAGTCTGTCTTGCTTAACGCACGCTTGCTTGTTGCATTCACCGGCTTCGTTTTACCGGCGTGTCTTGCGTGCTATTGGTGCGCCTGCTAGCGCACCATTCCGGGCATGCCGCCGCCCTTGAAATTGGCTTTCTTGAGCAATGATTCGTATTGATGCGACATGATGTAGGCCTGCACCTGCGCCATGAAGTCCATGGTAACCACCACAATGATCAGCAATGAGGTGCCGCCAAAGTAAAACGGCACATTCCACTTGAGAATCAGAAACTCTGGCAACAGGCAAACCAAGGTCACGTAGATGGCGCCAGTGAGTGTTAGGCGCATCAAAATCTTGTCGATGTACTTTGCGGTCTGCTCGCCGGGCCGAATGCCTGGCACGAAGGCCCCGCTCTTCTTGAGGTTGTCTGCTGTTTCTTTGCTGTTGAATACCAGCGCGGTGTAGAAGAAACAGAAAAAGATGATCGCTGCGGCGTACAACATGACGTAGATCGGCTGGCCGGGAGTGAGCGTGCCCGCAATGTCTTTGAGCCAGCGCATCTGCTCGCCCGATGAAAACCAACTGGTGATGGTCGCCGGAAACAGAATGATCGAGGAAGCAAAGATCGGCGGAATCACGCCCGACATATTGAGCTTGAGCGGCAGATGCGAAGACTGACCAGCGTAAATGCGGTTGCCCACCTGCTTCTTGGCGTAATTGACCAGAATCTTGCGCTGACCGCGCTCGACAAACACCACGAAGTAAGTGACTGCAAACACCAGTACGACGATGAAGATCGCGGTGAGGGGATTCATTGCCTGCGTGCGCACCAACTCAAGCAGACCACCGATGGCGTTGGGTAAGCCCGCAGCAATGCCTGCGAAGATGATCATTGAAATGCCGTTGCCAAGACCGCGCTCGGTAATTTGTTCGCCCAGCCACATCAGAAACATGGTGCCGGTGACGAGCGTGGCCACCGTCACAAAACGGAACATCAGACCGGGATCAAGCACCAGGCCAGGTTGCGATTCAAGGGCAATCGAAATGCCGATAGCCTGGAACAGCGCCAGAAACACTGTGGCGTAACGTGTGTACTGAGTAATCTTGCGGCGGCCGGCTTCACCTTCTTTTTTTAGCGCTTCGAGCGGCGGATACACCACTGTCATCAATTGCATGATGATCGACGACGAGATGTAAGGCATGATGCCCAACGCAAAAATCGTGAACCGCGACAGCGCGCCACCCGAGAACATGTTGAACATGTCAAGGATGCCGCCTTTGGCTTGCTTGAATAGGTCAGCCAATTGCGCGGGGTCGATTCCAGGCACCGGAATGTGGGCGCCGACGCGGTAGACGATGATGGCCAGCACCAAAAAGACAAGACGGCGCTTCAAATCGCCGAACTTGCCTGATTTGGCTACTGCCATCGCGTTAGTTGCCACCGTTCGAATCCCGTGTTTAAGCTAAGTACTAAGTATTAGGCGAGCGAGCCGCCAGCGGCTTCAATGGCCGCTTTGGCGCCTTTGGTGGCACCAATGCCGGTCAATTGCACTTTGCGCGTCAACTTGCCGGAGAGGATCACCTTGGCACGCTGCGTCAGCGTTGCCACAACACCCGCATCCCGAAGCGTCTCGAGATTGATGTCAGTCTCGGACATTTTTTCCAAATCGTACAGATTAACTTCGGCAACGAATTCTCGCGTCAGCGAGAAAAAACCGCGCTTGGGCAGACGGCGCTGCAGCGGCATCTGACCGCCCTCGAAGCCTACCTTGTGAAATCCGCCAGAGCGTGATTTCTGGCCTTTATGACCGCGACCGGAAGTCTTGCCCAGCCCCGAGCCAATACCACGTCCAACGCGGCGGCGTGCTTTTTTCGCGCCATCGGCCGGCTTGATCGTATTGAGTTCCATGATGAATCCTTGCGCCTTGAGGTATGTGCAGGAGCGGTTAGACCGCTTCAGCCTTGACCAGGTAGTAGACCTTGTTGACCATGCCGCGCACTGCCGGTGTGTCTTCGAGCACGCGCGACGAATTGAGGCGGCGCAGACCCAGGCCGCGCACTGTTGCGCGGTGTGATTCTTTGGTGCCCGCCGGGCTTTTCACCAGCGTCACCTTGAGTGTTTTCTTGTCAGCCATGTCTATTCCCGTCAAGCAGCCAGCACTTCTTCGATCGATTTGCCGCGCTTGGCCGCAATTTCGGCCGGCGTGGTCATTTCGGTCAGGCCATTGAGCGTGGCACGCACCACGTTATAAGGGTTGGTCGAGCCGTGGCACTTGGCCAGCACATTGGTCACGCCGAGCACCTCAAACACCGCGCGCATCGGGCCGCCGGCGATGATGCCGGTACCTTCAGTAGCCGGCTGCATAAACACCTTGGCGGCACCATGACGGCCCATGACGGCGTGCTGCAGGGTGCCGTTCTTGAGCTGAATCTTGACCATCTTGCGGCGCGCTTCATCCATGGCCTTTTGCACAGCCACCGGCACTTCACGCGATTTACCCTTGCCCATGCCGATACGGCCATCACCATCGCCAACCACGGTGAGTGCGGCGAAGCCGAGGATACGCCCCCCCTTCACCACTTTGGTGACGCGGTTGACCGCGATCATTTTTTCCTTCAGGCCATCATCACGCGCCTCAGCGCCCGCCTGAACTTTTTGCATTTTTGCCATGATCTGTACCTGCTTAAAACTTCAGGCCGGCTTCACGCGCGGCTTCAGCCAGCGCCTTGACGCGGCCATGATAGGCAAACCCGGAACGGTCAAACGCCACTTCACTGACACCAGCGGCCTTCGCTTTTTCAGCGATGCGCTTGCCTACGGCAGCCGCAGCCGTGGTGTTGCCGCCCTTGGGCAGATCCTTGCGCACTTCAGGTTCGTTGGTCGAGGCACTTGCCAGCACCTTGCCGCCATTGAGAACCTGCGCATAGATATGCCCGTTGGTGCGATGCACTGCCAGACGATTGATTTTGAGTTCCGCAATTTTCAGGCGGGTCTTGCGCGAACGGCGCAGACGGGATTCTTTTTTATCCATAATCAGCCCTTACTTCTTCTTGGTCTCTTTGATGACCACGCGCTCATCGGAATAGCGCACACCCTTGCCCTTGTAGGGCTCCGGCGGGCGGTAGGCGCGCACTTCGGCAGCGACTTGACCGACTTGCTGGCGGTCGATACCCTTGATGATGATCTCGGTCTGGAGGGGCGTCTCCGCCTTGACGCCCTTGGGCATCGTGTGCACCACCGGATGACTGAAGCCAAGCGACAGGTTGAGCTTGTCGCCTTGCACTTGCGCGCGATAGCCGACCCCCACCAAGTTGAGCTTTTTCTCAAAACCCTTGGTCACACCCGTCATCATGTTGTTGACCAACGCACGCACGGTGCCGGACATCGCATCTGCATCGCGCGAATCGTTGGCGGGCTTGACTTTCAACTCTTCGCCTTCACGCACCAGCGTGACCACGCCGGTCAGGCGCTGCGTCAGCGAACCGAGCGGCCCCTTGACGGTGACCTGGTCGGCAGTAATGGCGATATCCACGCCCTTGGGCACGGCAATCGGGCTTTTACCTACACGAGACATGTCTGACTCCCCTTTACGCGACCACGCACAACACTTCGCCACCAATTCCGGTAGCGCGTGCTTTGCGGTCGGTCATGACGCCTTGCGACGTCGAGAGGATGGCCACGCCAAGCCCGTTCATCACGGTCGGAATGTCTTCCTTGCCCTTGTAGATGCGCAGACCAGGGCGGCTGACGCGCTCAATGCGGTCAATCACCGGACGGCCGGCGTAATACTTCAGCGCGATCGACAACTCGGACTTGCCGGCCTCGTCACGCGTGGCGAAATCGTCAACATAGCCTTCGTCCTTGAGGACGCGGGCAATCGCGATTTTTAGCTTGGACGACGGCATCTTGACCTCAGTCTTTTCAGCAGACTGGGCATTGCGAATACGCGTCAGCATATCGGCGATAGGATCGCTCATGCTCATGAATTTTTTCTCCTAAACCTTACCAGCTGGCCTTGACGAGACCGGGGATATCGCCGCGCATCGCCGCTTCACGCAGCTTACTGCGCGCAAGGCCGAATTTGCGATAGGTACCACGCGGCCGGCCAGTAATTGCGCAACGATTGCGCAAACGCACCGGGTTGGCGTTGCGCGGCAGCTGTTGCACCTTCAGACGCGCCTCCATGCGCTCCTCATCGGAGAGCTTGGCATCGTTGATGATCGCCAGCAGTGCCTTGCGCTTGGGCTCGTATTTTTTTACGAGAGCCTCGCGCTTCAATTCGCGGTTGATCGTTGACAGTTTGGCCATCTTGATCTCTATGCCTTGAAGGGGAACTTGAATGCCGCCAGCAGCGCACGCGCCTCATCGTCAGTTTTGGCGGTGGTGGTGATGCTGATATTGAGACCGCGCAACGCGTCGATCTTGTCGTACTCGATCTCGGGGAAAATGATCTGCTCTTTGACGCCGATGTTGTAATTGCCACGGCCATCGAATGAACGCCCGGAGATGCCGCGGAAATCGCGCACGCGCGGCAGCGCCACGGTGACAAAACGGTCCAGAAACTCATACATGCGCGCACCGCGCAGGGTGACCATGCAGCCGATCGGATAGTCCTGGCGGATCTTGAATCCGGCAATCGCCTTCTTGGACTTGGTGACCACCGGCTTCTGGCCGGCAATCTTGGTCATGTCGCCCACGGCGTGGTCCATGACCTTCTTGTCCGCCACCGCCTCAGACACACCCATGTTGAGGGTGACCTTCGTAATGCGGGGCACTTGCATGATCGACTTGAACCCGAATTTCTGCATCAAATCGGGAACGATTTTTTCTTTGTACTGCTGCTGTAAACGCGCCATTGTTCAGTGTCCTTCCCGTTTTCCGTATCGTGACGCCAATTACTTGGCATCCACCTGCGCGCCGCTGGACTTGAATACCCGAACCTTGCGCGCATCGTCGAGAATCTTGAAGCCGACGCGGTCAGCCTTTTGCGTCACCGGATTGAACAGCGCAATGTTCGAAATATCGATCGGCATGGTTTTGTCGGTGATGCCACCGGTCTGCCCTTTCATCGGATTGGGCTTGGTGTGCTTCTTGACGACATTGATCCCTTCGACCAGCACATGAGATTCATCTACACGCTTGAGAATCGTGCCGCGCTTGCCTTTGTCGCGCCCCGTGATGACGATGATGTCATCGCCCTTGCGAATTTTTTCCATCACAACACCTCTGGCGCCAGCGACACAATTTTCATAAAACGCTCAGTGCGCAACTCGCGCGTCACCGGCCCGAAAATACGCGTGCCAATCGGCTCAAGCTTGGCGTTGAGAAGCACGGCTGCGTTGCCATCAAATTTGATCAGCGAACCATCGCCACGGCGCACGCCTTTGGCGGTACGCACCACCACTGCGCTATAGACTTCGCCTTTTTTGACGCGGCCACGCGGCGCAGCATCCTTGATCGACACCTTGATAATGTCGCCAATCGAGGCGTAGCGGCGCTTCGAGCCGCCCAGCACCTTGATGCACATGACGGAACGCGCGCCAGTATTGTCGGCCACATCCAGCCTGGATTGCATTTGAATCATGATTCACCTTTTTCCAACTTTTCCGCTTGCCGCCAACGCGGCCACCGGTCAGTTTTGGAACCCGTACGGGTTGATTTCAATCGTCTGGCCGCGCTGATCAGGGAACACCGGTTGAATCCGGCTTTACTCCGGCAAAGCTGCCGGCCCGTCACCACGCTATTTCGTAAAATCTCTTTCAGCCAAACGCGACAGAGCGAAAGAGTATAAGGCTTTTTTTTCTTCCGCGCAAGTAGCGCAGAACAGAAAACTTCAAACAGTTTTAGCCTTTTCGATCAAGCGCACCACTTTCCAGGCCTTGGTACGGGAAATTGGACGCGTTTCGGCAATCTCGACCATGTCACCCTGCTTGAACTCATTGGCTTCACTGTGTGCGTGAAACTTGTTTGAGCGGGTGATGTACTTGCCGATCACCGGGTGCTTGACGCGGCGCTCGACCAGGACGGTCACAGTCTTGTTCATTTTGTCGCTGACTACACGCCCGGTCAGGGTACGCGTCAGGGAAGAGGTGCTGGCAGTCGCTTCGGTCATGATCGATCAGGCCTTCTTGAGTTCAGCTTCGCGGCGCACCGTGCGCACTCGCGCGATATCGCGGCGCGTCTTCTTGATCTGGCTGTTGTTGGTCAATTGCTGGGTAGCTGACTGCATGCGCAGGGAAAACTGCGCCTTGAGCAGGTCGGCCAATTCTTTGGTCAATGCCGCACCGTCTTTGGCGCGCAATTCGCTGGCTTTCATGATTACGCTCCTACCTGACGGGACACAAACGTGGTGGCAATGGGCAGCTTGGCGGACGCCAGGCGGAACGCTTCACGTGCCAGCTTCTCGTCCACACCGTCCATTTCGTACAGCACTTTGCCGGGCTGAATTTCGGCAACGTAGTACTCCGGGTTGCCTTTGCCGTTACCCATGCGCACCTCGGCAGGTTTGGTCGAAATCGGCTTGTCCGGGAAAATACGAATCCAAATACGGCCACCGCGCTTGATATGACGGGTCATCGCGCGGCGGGCAGCCTCGATCTGACGCGCAGTCAGGCGCCCACGGCCAATGGCTTTGAGGCCAAAATCACCGAACGACACCTTGGCACCGCGCGTGGCGATGCCCTTGTTGCGGCCTTTTTGTTCTTTGCGGTATTTACGGCGTGCTGGTTGCAGCATGGGTTACTCCTTCGCGCCATCGGCAGCCGGGGTAGCGGCAGCTTTACGCACACGCTTCGCAGGGGCCTTGGTTGCAGCTTTTTCGGTTTCTGCCTCACCGCTAACGGGAGCAGCATCCGCTTTGACGTCTTCGCCTGCGGGTTTGGCAGTGCGCTTGCGCGGTGCGCGGCTGGCGGGGGAAGCGGGTTTGTTGTCCGCCTCTCTCGCGCCAGGGCGCGCGCCATCGCGCGGTGTACGGCGCGGTCGTTTATCAGCACCCGGATCAGCAGCATCGGCCGGGGCGGCAACAGGTTGCTCGTTTTTGCCGAGTATTTCGCCTTTGTAAACCCAGACTTTGATACCGATCACACCGTAGGTGGTGCGCGCTTCGCCAAAGCCGTAGTCAATGTTGGCGCGCAATGTATGGAGTGGCACACGGCCTTCGCGGTACCACTCTCGACGGGCAATTTCAGCGCCGTTCAAGCGGCCCGACGACATAATCTTGATGCCCTGGGCACCAAGACGCATCGCGTTTTGCATCGCCCGCTTCATGGCGCGCCGGAACATGATGCGCTTTTCGAGCTGCTGCGCGATCGAATCAGCGATCAATTGGGCGTCGGTTTCGGGCTTGCGAATTTCTTCGATGTTGACGTGCACCGGCACGTTAAGCATGCGCGCAAGATCGGCCTTGAGCGTCTCGATATCTTCGCCCTTCTTGCCGATCACCACGCCCGGACGCGCCGAGAATACAGTGATACGGGCGGTCTTCGACGGACGCTCGATCAACACCCGCGCCACTGACGCGTGCGCCAGTTTACGGCGCAGATATTCGCGCACGCGCAGGTCTTCGCCGAGCATGGAGGCAAAGTCACGATTGCCGGCATACCAACGCGACGCCCAGTCCTTGGTGACGCTGAGGCGGAATCCGATTGGATGTATTTTTTGACCCATTGCGATTCCTTTACTTCTTGCCGTCGCCGACCGTCACAAAGACGTGGCAGGTTTGTTTGCTGATGCGGTTACCGCGGCCCTTGGCGCGCGCCGTGAAGCGCTTGAGCACCATGCCCTTTTCCACACAAATATGGCTTACCTTCAACTCGTCGATATCGGCGCCATCGTTGTGCTCAGCGTTGGCAATCGCCGACTCGAGCACTTTCTTGATAATGACGGCACCCTTCTTGGGACTGAACGACAGAATATTGAGAGCCTTTTCGACTGCCAGACCGCGAATTTGGTCAGCGACGAGGCGGCCCTTTTGCGCCGACAGGCGCACTCCACGCAAACTTGCATTGGTTTCCATGATTGGCCTCTATTTCTTGCCCGGTGCCTTGCTGCCGGCCATGTTGGCCTTCTTGTCAGCAGGATGGCCCTTGAAGGTGCGGGTCAGCGCGAACTCGCCGAGCTTGTGACCGACCATGTTTTCCGAGATGTAGACCGGGATATGCTGCTTGCCGTTGTGAACCGCAATAGTCAGGCCGATGAAATCTGGCAACACCGTAGAGCGGCGAGACCAGGTCTTGATCGGCTTTTTGTCTTTGTTGGCTTGCGCGGTCTCGACTTTTTTCACCAGATGGGCGTCGACAAACGGACCCTTTTTGATTGAGCGTGACATGTATGTGCCCCTTTACTTCTTGTGACGCCGCTGAACGATCATGACGTTCGTGCGCTTGTTCTTGCGAGTGCGATAGCCCTTGGTCTTGGTACCCCACGGGCTGACCGGATCGCGGCCCGCTGCCGTGCGGCCTTCGCCGCCGCCATGCGGGTGGTCGATAGGATTCATCACAACGCCGCGCACCGTCGGGCGGATACCGCGCCAACGGTTGGCGCCCGCCTTACCGATTTGTCGGAGTGAATGCTCGCCATTGCCCACCTCACCGATGGTGGCGCGGCATTCGATATGCGCCTTGCGAATTTCACCGGAGCGCAAACGCAACTGGGCGTAAGAACCTTCGCGCGCCAGTAACTGAACCGAAGCGCCTGCGGTACGCGCCATCTGCGCGCCTTTGCCCGGCAACATCTCGATGCAGTGAATCGTCGTGCCCACAGGGATATTGCGAATCGGGAGCGCGTTGCCTGGCTTGATGGGCGCTTCCGCTCCGGATACCAGAGTCGCGCCCACTTCAATGCCGCGCGGCGCGATGATGTAGCGGCGCTCACCGTCGGCATAGCACAACAGCGCAATGTGCGCAGTGCGATTCGGATCGTATTCGAGACGCTCGACCTTGGCCGGGATGCCATCCTTGTCGCGGCGAAAATCGATCATGCGATATTGCTGCTTGTGACCGCCGCCGTGGTGACGCACGGTGATGTGCCCGTTGTTATTTCGTCCAGCGCTCTTGCTCATGCTGGACGTGAGCGCATCGACCGGGCGGCCCTTGTACAAATGGGCGTTGACCAGCCGCACCTGGCCACGAGTACCAGGTGTGTTGGGTTTCATTTTTACGAGCGCCATGTTATGCGGCCTCCGCGAGATTCAGGTCGCTGCCTTCTTTGAGGCAGACATAGGCTTTTTTCCAGTTGCGGCGGCGCCCGTTGAAGCGGCCGAACTTCTTCTCTTTGCCCTTGACGTTGAGCACTTGCACCGAGGCGACCTCGATTTTTTGCTCTTTGAACATGGCTTCAACCGCAGCCTTCACGTCCGCCTTGGTGGCGTCAGCCGCAACACGAAAGGCGATCTGGCGCAGCTTGTCGGCCACCATCGTGCTCTTCTCCGACACAATCGGCGCCAGCAGCACGAGCGGCAGGCGCTCAGCGTTGTAATTTCCGGTGATCATGCCAGGATCTCCTTCATCTGCTCAACCGCGCCCTTGGTCATCAACACTTTTTTGAAGTGGACCAGAGAGACGGGGTCGGCGTGCTTGGCTTCCACCACGGCAACATTGATCAGATTGCGCGATGCAAGGTACAGGTTTTCATCCACGCTGTCAGTAATGAACAGCACCGAATCAAGACCCATGCCTTTGACTTTTTGCGCAAACAATTTGGTCTTGGGCGAATCGACCGTAATGCTGTCAACCACCGCAATGCGGTCTTCGCGCGCCAGTTGCGACAGGATCGAACACATGCCGGCGCGATACATCTTGCGATTGACTTTGTGCTCAAAATTCTCTTCGGGCGAATTCGGGAAAATGCGACCGCCTCCGCGCCACAGCGGGCTGGAGGTCATACCGGCACGGGCACGGCCCGTTCCCTTTTGACGCCAGGGCTTCTTGGTCGAATGCTTGACTTCGGCGCGGTCCTTTTGTGCACGGTTGCCACTGCGCGCATTGGCCTGATACGCCACCACGACCTGATGCACCAGCGCTTCGTTGTAGTCACGCGCAAACACGGTGTCAGGTGCAGCCACATTGCCTGCCGCCTGCCCTTGCGCGTTAATCAGTTTGAGTTCCATCTCAAGCCCCCTTCACGGCAGGGGTGACCACAACGTGGCCGTTATCTGAACCCGGCACAGCGCCGCGCACCAGCAACAGACCGCGCTCTGCATCAATGCGCGCGATGGTCAGATTCTGCGTAGTGCGGGTCACATCACCCAAGTGGCCGGTCATGCGCTTGCCCGGAAACACGCGGCCCGGGTCCTGCGCCATCCCGATCGAGCCAGGCACATTGTGCGAACGTGAATTGCCGTGGGACGCGCGGTTGGACGAGAAATGATGGCGCTTGATAACGCCGGCGTAGCCTTTACCAATCGAAGTGCCTTGCACGTCGATCTTCTGGCCCTCTTTGAAGAGGTCAACGCCAATCTTGCCGCCGAGCGAATACTTGCCCAGATCGCTGGCAGCAACATGGAATTCTTTGAGAATCGAACCGGCTTCGGTACCCGCCTTGGCTAAATGCCCAGCGAGCGGCTTGCTGACGCGGGATGCGCGCCGGCTGCCAAAAGCCACCTGGATCGCGGCATAGCCGTCGGTGTCCGGTGTCTTGATTTGGGTCACACGGTTGTTTGACACATCCAGCACAGTCACTGGTACGGCGTCGCCGTCCGCAGTGAAAATGCGGGTCATGCCAACCTTGCGCCCAACAAGGCCTACCCTTGCTGACGTGGTCACTTTTTAGCTCCTGCCCGGCTACGATTGGCCGGGTGATAAATTTGGAATGCCCAAATCTGGGAATTCCGGAAAGCCTTGGATTATAACGTGAAACTTGCAGTGCATCAAGTACGAATTAATGCAAAACCCCAATTACTGCAGTTTGATTTCAACATCCACCCCGGCGGGTAGATCGAGCTTCATCAGCGCATCTACCGTTTTGTCGGTCGGATCGACAATGTCCATCAAACGCAGGTGGGTGCGCATCTCAAACTGGTCGCGTGAGGTTTTGTTCACGTGCGGTGAACGCAAGACGTCGTAGCGCTGGATCTTGGTTGGCAGCGGCACCGGGCCACGCACCACTGCGCCCGTACGTTTGGCGGTGTCGACGATTTCCAGAGCCGACTGATCGATCAGACGGTAGTCAAATGCTTTGAGACGAATGCGGATTTTCTGGCTTTGCATGGTTTTTCCTTAAAGAACGAGGCTGCGCGACGCACTACAGCCGTGAAATAGTTGAAATGCGCGCTGCTGCAACTGATTCGGTAACGATTGTCTGGATCAACTTACTCGATAACCTTAGCGACCACCCCGGCGCCAACAGTACGGCCGCCTTCGCGAATGGCGAAGCGCAGGCCCTGTTCCATCGCAATCGGGTTGATCAGGGTCACGATCATTTTGATGTTGTCGCCCGGCATCACCATTTC
>JANNCZ010000114.1:0-3675 GCA_031387185.1 Burkholderiales bacterium | reverse complement strand
CCGACGCCGTTCGCATCCGCGTGCAAAGAGGCAGTGCGCGCCGCAGCCGAACGCCTCGGTTACCCGCACATGGAACTGGTCAGCGGGGCGGGGCACGACGCGATTTATCTCGCCGGCGTCTGCCCGGCCGGCATGATTTTCGTGCCGTGCAAGGACGGCATCAGCCACAACGAGATTGAAGACGCCAAGCAGGAACACATCACGGCGGGCTGTAATGTCCTGCTGCACGCCATGCTCGACCGCGCGGGGATTGCCTGATGCTGGACCACGCCACGCTGGCGACGCGGGTTGCCGCCCACATCGAGGCGGACGAAGCTTGGATGCTCGATGCCTTGAAGCGCGTGGTGGAAGCGCAGAGTTTTTCAGGGCATGAAGAGGCGGCGCAAAAGGAAATGCGCGAGCTTCTCGAAGAACTCGGTTTCGACGTGCGCGAGATTCCGGTTGATCCGGAGAAACTCAAGGCGAACCCACTTTATTCGCCGGTGGTGCGCGAATTGCATGGGTGCCACAACCTGCTCGGCGCGTGGCGCGGGGCTGGCGCGCCTGAAGCCGCGGGTTCCGCCCCGTCGGGCCAATCCTTGATGATCAGCGGCCACGTCGATGTGGTGCCGGTGGGCCATCTGCCCCTGTGGCGACGCGCCCCATTCGACACGCATGTCAAAGAAGGCTGGTTCTACGGGCGCGGTGCGGGTGACATGAAGGGCGGTCTGATCGCCGCATTGACCGGCCTGAAAGCCTTGGTGGGAGCGGGTGTAAAGCCATCATCCGCCTTGTGGTTCAACACCGTGGTCGAAGAAGAGTGCACCGGCAACGGTGCACTAGCCACGGTCGAATACCTCAAGGCCAACAACATCCGCATCGACGCCATGCTCGACCCCGAGCCATTTGGCGAGTCGATTATGAGCGGGCAGGTAGGCACCGTGTGGTGCCAATACCATCTCACCGGCCGGCCCGCGCACGCGATGGAAGCGCACAAGGGCCTGAACCCGATTGAAGCGGCGATGCACATCTGGTCGCGCCTCAAGGAAGTTGAAGCGCGCTGGAACCCGCCGCATGCGCGCCACGCCGTGTTTGGCGATCACCCGCACCCGCTCAACTTCAACCTCGGCAAGATCAATGGCGGCGAGTGGGCCTCCTCAGTACCCACCACCTGCCGCGTTGATTTCCGCTTCGGCATTTATCCGGGGCGCGACCCGGCCGAGGCCAAGCGCGAAGTCGAAGCCGCGATTCGCGCAGCGGCTGCCGAATTGCCCGAGCCGCCCAAGTGTGAAGTCACCTTCGAGGGCTTTCACGCGCCGGGTTGCGTGGTCGATCTCACCAGTGCGCCGATGCAGTTGCTCGCGCAGTGCCATGAGCGCGTCAATGGCGCCGCGCCCGTCTCCTATGCTGCGACCGGCACGACTGATGTGCGGCTGTTTCAACTGGGCGCTGGCATTCCCTCGACCTGCTACGGCCCTGTGGCGCAGCGCATCCATGCGCTCGATGAATGCGTCGAGATCGCCAGCATGAAGCGGGTGGCGCAGGTGTATGCGCTGTTCATTGCCGAATGGTGTGGCGTGGAGGCAGCATGAGCGAAGCGGAGCAAACCGGCGGTGCGGCTACGGAATCATCGACGACTGGCGCAGACGGTCGCGTCACGACCGAAAAATGCGGTCGCATTTTCATCATCAAGCTCGACCGTCCGAAAAAGCTCAACGGCTTCTCGGTAAAAATGATCAAGGAACTCGCCGCTGCCTACACGGCGTTTGAGAATGACGCCGAGGCATGGGTGGGTTTGCTCTGCGCCGAAGGCCCGCACTTCACCGCCGGCCTGCAACTCGACCAGATCGGCCCTTTCATGGCGCGCGGTGAATCACTGTGGCCCGATGGCGCGATTGATCCCTTCGGCCTGCGCGACCCCAAGCGCACCAAGCCCCTGGTGGTGGCGGTACAGGGCATCACTTACACCATCGGCATCGAGCTGATGCTGGCGGCCGATGTGGTGGTGGCGGCGCACAACTGCCGCTTTGCGCAACTCGAAGTCAAGCGCGGCATCATGGCTACCGGCGGGGCGACGGTGCGCATGATGGAGCGCGCGGGCTGGGGCAATGCCATGCGTTATCTGCTGACCGGGGATGAGTTTGATGCGGCTACGGCGCTGCGGTTTGGATTTGTGCAGGAGGTAGTCCCGGCAGGTGAGGAGTTTGCGCGCGCGCTGGCGATTGCCGAGAAAATCGCTGCGCAGGCGCCGCTCGCGGTGCGTGCGACGATTGCTTCATCGCGCAAGGTGGTGGAGCAGGGGCAGGATGCAGCGGTGGCCGAGTTTCGTGTAGTGCAGGCGCGGCTTGCCGGCAGCGAAGATGCGAAAGAGGGCGTGGCCTCGTTTGTGGACAAGCGCGATGCGCGCTTTACGGGTAGTTAAATTGTGGAGATGCGTATGTTCAGCAAATTGATGCAATACATCGTTGCCGTGACGTTTGGTGTTTGCACCGGCGCAGGAATGGCGCAGGCGCAATCGTCCGCACTGCCGCCAGCCATCATTGACGCTGCCTACGTTCAGGACGCCTTGAAGCGCGGCGTGCAGTTGTGGGATGTGCGCGAAGCACGCGACTACGGGCGCGGGCATCTGCCCGGCGCGATCACGATTGGGGACGCAGCCAAGGCGCTGCGCGATGACAACTCGGAAGACTTCATCGCGCTTGCGCGGATTGAAAAAATCTTCAGCGATGCCGGGCTGGACCCCGCGCGCGAGACCGTGGTCTACGGCTGGCGCGGCACCTGGAATGCCTACTTCGGTCAATACACCTTGCGTTATTTCGGCGGCACGCGCGTAAGCGTGTTTCACGAGGGCATCGAGGGCTGGCAGCAGGCGGGGTTGCCGGTCTCCGGCGAGCCGTTCAAGGCCGCCGCCGCGGCAATCAAACTCACACCGGCGGCGGGCGTGGCGGTGAGCACGCGTGAAATGATCGAGCGCGTCGCGCGTGGCGATAGCCGTAACGAAGGGGCCGGCAGCAAGCTGCAAATCATTGATGCGCGCACCGTGAAGGAGTTCAACGGCGAAGACATTCGCGCCCTGCGTGGCGGCCACATCCCCGGCGCGGTCAACATTCCCTACGAAGCCAACTGGGTTGACCCCGACACGGCAATCAAACTCGCGCGCAAGCAGGTGACTACCTCGGCCGGCATGTCCCTGAAGGCGGTGGCCGACTTGCGCGCCCTCTATGCCAACCTTGACCCGGAGAAAGAGACGGTGGTCTATTGCCAGTCCGGTGCGCGCGCGTCGGAGACGGCGGGAGTGCTGCTGCAACTGGGGTTCAAGAACGTCAAGGTCTACGACTCGTCGTGGATCGGCTACGGCAACACGCTCGACGCGCCCGCCAACAACGTGAGCTACTTCAACGTCGGCCTGCTCAATGCGCGTATCGGTGCGATGCAAAACAAGATCGATGCGCTGGAAAAATCACTTGCCGACGAGCGTGCGAAACGTTGAATCCGCATTGGTCAGATGGCCTGAAACCTATGGTGGGAGCCACTCCACAATGGCAGTACCGTTGAGGCCTTTGGTGCAAGCCATTCTGCGCGGGTTGATCTAGTGAATTCCACGCGCTGGCCGGTGTCTGCCGCGCTGGCCGGAGGCGTGCTGATCGTCTCGACCGCATCGATCCTGACCCGCTGGGCGCAGGCCGAAGGCGTGCC
>JANNCZ010000880.1:0-4731 GCA_031387185.1 Burkholderiales bacterium | reverse complement strand
CCCCGTTTGCACTGCCGGAAGTCGATGTACCCGCACTGGACACCGCCCGATTTGCATCCTCGCTTGCGCATGCGGTGACGCAAAGCGGTATTTCGTATGAAGCGCATTTGCTTGAGTGGGTAGAGGGAAGGCGCAGCGTCGATCAAGTGCGGGCCGAACCGCGTGCGCAGATGACGGCGCCGCCTGCAGCCACCCTTGCCACGACACAGGCTGAGCCTGCGAGTGCGTTGACAGTACTCCCCACCGCCCTGCCCCTGCCCCCCGGCGCCGTGGCGCACATGCAACCAGCCGTTGCGAATGCAGCTGCGCCTTCTGCTTCGACCACAACAGCGTTCCCAATGCACGCGCTCGCAGACGTTGCACATGCTGCCGAATCGCCTGCAGTTGCGTGGACCGCCGCACAGCAAATAACCGCCGCGCAATTGCGCTGCATCGAAAGCGGTGACCTGCGCTTTGCGCTTCAAGCCTGGCCAGGGCAGGTATGCGAACTTCACCTGCGCCCCGACGACCACTTCACTGCGCCAGCGTATGGTGAGGCTGGCGCACCGCAGGGCGATGGCACGCTGGTACTCAGCCTGCCGCATCTGGGCCGCTTGGAAGCCCGTCTGCGCACCGGCGGCGACAACGTGCAGGTCGTAGTGCGCACCGAGAGTGAGGCAGCAGCAGGCCATTTAAGCCGCGCCACCGCAGCCCTTTCGCATGACCTCGGCCTGGCTGGCCTCAAACTCCTCGGTATGGTGGTGCATGCACCGCGCCCATAACACCCTGCCGCGTGCGGTGGCGCTCGCCTATGCACAAGCTTCGGGCGATGCTGCGCCGCGCGTGCGCGCCAAGGGCCAAGGGGCGATAGCCGAGGAGATCATTCGCCGCGCGCGCGAAGCGGGTGTGTTCGTTCACGAGTCGGCCGAGTTGGTGAGTCTGCTGATGCAGGTCGACCTGGACCGGCAGGTACCGCCGCAGTTGTATCAAGCTGTGGCCGGCTTGCTGGCGTGGATCTATCGCATCGAAGAAACGTGTCCGCCGCCAGTGTCCACACGGTTCAGCACGCAGCATCAGAGATCATCATGAATGAAGAGCGCCCCATACTGCCGCCTCCGGAAGATGACAGCCCGGCCAACGAGCCGTATCAGCACTACTCGCGCCGCGAGATACTGGTGATTTTGCAGGATGTGATCGACCACCGCGCGCTGGTTACGCTCTATTTCAACCAAGGTGAAGAGCACGTTGTTACGACCCTGATCAACATCAATCCGGAATTTGAAGAGCTGGTATTTGACAGTGCCGTACACGACGACATGAACCAGCGCATTGTGCAGTCCAGGACCATCACCTTTGTGGCGTTTGTTGACCAAATCAAGGTGCAATTTCGCACGCAGGCGGCGGAACTCACGACGTTCGAGGGGCGCAGCGCGCTGCGCATCCGCCTGCCAGAATCAGTATTGCGCCTGCAGCGGCGTGAGTGTTTCCGCGTCAACGCGCCCAAGGCGGGGCCGCTGCATTGCGAATTTGATTTGCCCGACCGCGGCAAGACGCGTTTTGTGGTGAACGACCTGTCGGTGGGAGGAATGGGCATCCTGGCCGGTCCGGCCACGTTTGAATTCAGGTCGGGGGCCGTGTTTGAAAACTGCCGCATCGACCTGCCCGGCCACGGCTTGCTCACTACCTCCATCGAGATTCGCCACGGCACCGGCTTTGTCAAAGACGCACAAGGCAGGCCGCGCTATCACTACGGCTGCCAGTTCCTCAACATCGCGGGCCCGGTGGTCAACCTGATTCAGCGCTATATCAACCAGATCGAACGCACCCGCCGCGCCTTGATGTAGGCACTCTGCCTGCGGCTCAATGGGCGCGGTGCCGCGCACGCCACTCATCCAAGGTTCTTGGGCACCCTATGCGCCCTGGGCTCGCTACTTCTGCACGCCCTTCCAACCCGAGTGGGTGATGTCAAAGATGATGCCGTCTGGGTCGGTGTACTTTTTCTCGTAATACTCGGTGGTCTTGCCGGGCGCGACATCCTGAAAAATTGTCGCGCCGCTTTGCTCGACCGCGCGGCTCTGTGCGTCGAGGTCATCGCACAAGAAACCAACGTGGTGCAGGCCGACGAAGTCTTTGCCGCGCGGCCCGGCGGGTGCATCGGTGCGGTATTTGAGCAATGCAAGGCTGACCGTGCCGTCGGACAAATACACACCGGTGGCAGTCGCCGAGTTGGCCTCACCGACTATCTCCATGCCGAACGCCTCGCTGTAAAACTTGGCGGACTTGTGCGGGTCGGGTACCGACAGCGCAATGTGTCTGAGTTTGGCCATGCTTTGCCCCTCTCGTGCGTTAGATCAGCCGCGTTCAATCCGGCTTGGCACCGGTGTCGCGCACCACTTTGCCCCACTTGGCCACTTCCGCGCGAATGTATTCGGCAGTGCGTGCCGGCGGCTCGGCAATTGGCTCGAACGCGAGGCCGGCGAGGCGCGCAGCGGTGTCAGGGTTTTGCGCGCCGCGCTGTACTGCTTCATAAAGTTTTTGCACAATCGGCGCGGGCGTGGCGGCTGGCAGGAACACGCCAATCCAGGTGTAGTCGGCCATACCGGGGTGACCCAATTCTGCCAGCGTTGGTACGTCAGGCAATTGCGCGATGCGCTTGTTGCTCGACACAGCCAAAGCGCGCACGCGGCCCGCCTTGATGAACTGCAACGGCGCGGTAATCGCCATCGAACCGACCGGCGGCTCACCGGCCACCACTGCGGCCGCGCCCGGTCCGGCGCCACGAAAGTGCGCCGCTGGCATATTGAGTTTGCCCACCAGGTTGAACAGGTTTTCGCCGGTGAGGTGCGGCGTGGTGCCACTACCAGGTGAGGCGAAGGCAAGCTTCGCGGTTTTCGCGTACACGAGGAACTCCGCCAGTGTGTTGGCCGGCACACTCGGATGCACAAAGATCACATTGGGCTGTGCCGCCACCACCGTCACAGCAGCAAAGTCACGCTCGGTGTAGCCCGGATCGGGAAAGCTCACGTTGACCGCAAATGCTGATGAGGTCATCAGCACGGTGTAACCATCGGCCGGTGATTTGGCGACCGCCACCGTGCCGATGTTGCCACCGGCGCCAGGGCGGTTATCGACAATCACCGGCTGCGCCAGAATGTCGCTCAATTGCTGGCTGATGAGGCGCGCCACCACATCGGCCGGCCCGCCGGGGGCGAACGGCACAATCGCGCGCAGGGGTTTGGCGGGCCAGTTGGCGGCAGCCTGGGCCGCCGCGCCGGACTGTGCCGCAACGCTGCCAACCCCGCCGAGCAGTGCCGCACAAGCGAGTGCCGGGAGCGTTTGGCGTACGAAATGGTGAAGTGCTTTTTTCATTTTGTGCAGTCTCGTCAGGGGTTCGCTGCTGATGGCGAAGGAAACGCATGCTTGCGCGAACCAGCTCAACCCGCGCCACGCGAATACTGCTTGAGGCTATCACACCTTACAAAGCGTGCGCCGCTTAGAATGCGTCAATGTGCCGCAGCGGCATGCACATCAACACCTGCATCCATTTTCCGGAGCAAGCATGGACCAAGAGATTGGCTTTATCGGGTTGGGCAACATGGGCGGGCCGATGGCATCGCGCCTCATCGCGGCGGGCTATCAACTCACGGTCTACGACCTGCGGCGCGAGGCAGTTGACGCCATGGTGGCCAAGGGCGCGCGCGCCGCGGCATCCCCAGCTCAAGTGGCTTCTGCTGCCGCGACGGTACTGGTGAGCCTGCCTGACCCGGCAATTGTGCGTCGGGTCGTGCTCGGTGCGGATGGCGTCATCGCCGGCACCAGAGTAAAAACTGTTCTCGATCTTTCAACCACCGGTGCCACCGCCGCACGCGAGATTGCCGCCGCACTCGCGGCCAAGGGCATCACCGGCATCGATTGCCCGGTGAGTGGCGGCGTATCAGGTGCGGTCAACGGCACGTTGGCGGTGATGCTGGCCGGGCCGCAGGCGCTTTGCACCACGCTTGAACCCCTGGTGAAAAATTTCGGCCGCGTGTTTTTTGTGGGCGAACAAGCGGGCATGGCGCAGACCATGAAGCTGGCCAACAATCTGCTCTCTGCAGCGGCGATGGCCGCAACTTCTGAAGCCGTCGCGTTCGGCGTCAAGGCCGGACTGGATCCGGCGCTGATGATCGACATCATCAATGCCGGCAGCGGGCGCTCCACCGCCTCTGAATCCAAATTCCCCAAATCAATTTTGCCGCGCACGTTTGACTTTGGTTTCACCACTGGCTTGATGTACAAGGATGTGAAGCTGTGTCTCGAAGAAGCGGTCGCGGCGAACGTGCCGATGCCGGTCGGGCAAGCCGTGCGCGGGCAGTGGCAGCGCACCTTTGATGAATTCGGTGGCGACAAGGACTTCACCAACATTGCACGAATGGTGGAACGCGCGGCAGGTGTCGAAATCAAGAGTCGCAATTGAGCATGGCACATGCCGCATCTGTCGCGGTCATGTCCACCGTTGCCTACCGCGACGCGTACCTCGAACTGGTGGCGCGCGGCGAGGCCGAAATCGGCTTTCAACAGATTCCGGAAATATTGCCGGTGAAGGGCATTCAATATCTCGGACCACTGCCCGATGAGATTCAATATACGACGGTATTCACGGCAGGCATTCACGCAGTGGCCAGACAGGCAGAAGCCGCGCGCGCCTGGGTGAACTATTTGAAGTCACCCGCAGCCGCCGCCATGTTCGAACAGCATGGAATGGAAGCAGCA
>JANNCZ010000850.1:0-10702 GCA_031387185.1 Burkholderiales bacterium | reverse complement strand
CACGGCCGTCACGATCTGCCGTGGCAAAACACGCGCGATGCGTATCGCATCTGGGTGTCCGAGATCATGTTGCAGCAAACGCAGGTTGCTGCCGTGATCGGCTACTACGCGCGCTTTCTGGAACGCTTCCCCGATATCAAGAGTCTCGCGCAAGCGCCACAGGATGAAGTGATGCGTTACTGGGCGGGCCTCGGCTACTACAGCCGCGCCCGCAATCTGCACAAGGCCGCGCGCATCGTGGCCGGTCAATGGCGCGGCGTGATGCCGGCCGCGCCGGATGAACTCGTTACCTTGCCCGGCATTGGACGCTCCACCGCCGCCGCCATTGCCGTGTTCGCGCACGGTGCACGCGCCGCCATTCTCGATGGCAATGTCAAGCGCGTGATGGCGCGGCACTTTGGCGTAGAGGGCTATCCCGGAGCGAAAAAGGTTGAAGAAGCGCTCTGGGAGCGGGTTTCAGGCCTGTTGCCCAAGACGGGAGTCGAAGCTTATACGCAAGGCTTGATGGACTTGGGCGCAACCTTGTGTACGCGCTCCAAACCCAACTGCAGCGCATGCCCCTTGCAAAGTGAATGCGCCGCCTATCGCGATAATCGTGTAGCCGAGCTGCCGCAGCGCAAACCAAAAAAGGCCTTGCCGCATCGTGCATGTGTGATGCTGCTGCTGCTGCGCGGCCGTGAAGTGTTGCTGGAGAAGCGGCCATCGCGCGGCATCTGGGGCGGCCTGTGGTGCTTGCCGCAGTTCGACACGGAAGCGCAAGCGCGGCAGTGGGCGAGTGAGAGAGGGTGCGATTGGCGCAGCCGCAAAGTGCTCGACGCCATCGAGCATGGCTTCACCCACTATCACCTGACGATTGGGCCAATTGTGCTTGCGCTGGCCGCGCGCGGTGCCCGCCGTCTTGCCGCATCTTTCGCGGTGGCGCAAGATGCTACATGGCTCTCAATCGACGATGCTGCCAATGCAGCGCTGCCCGCCCCGGTAAAAAAGCTGATGCTGCAATTGGCATCAGTCCAGTTCGCGCCGTCCATGATTGAGTGAATGACGCTGGAGGCGCGGTTCAGATGGGTTTGGAGAGGAGTGAGGAAGTCAGCGGAGTGTGTATGACGTTCTTTCAGGCTTTTAATCCCTGCTGCGCGAGATACTTGTGAAGTATCTCCAAGCGCATCAACGGGTCGTCCAGTTCCATCAGGCGCTGCTTGGCAAGCGGCGGGATCGGCAGGATTTCAGCGAGGCGGTTGGAGACCCAGGTGGCGTCATCAAACTGGTGTGGCTCGCGAATCATTCCGGCCGGCAATTTAGGCAGGATGGCGCGCAATATGAGGGTGCAATTGCCAAAGCCCGCAGGGACGGCGACCGCCGCATCGTCGGGCCGTGCTTCGGCGCGGGCACGCACCAGTCCATTGACTTCGTTGCGTGTGTCGAGCACACGAAAGCGCGCACCGCCGTGGGTGCGAATGTTGAGTACACCCAGTTGCTGCATGTCGAAGTCGACAATCTGTGCGAGACAGCCGCCATCGTGCGGCACGGCGGGCGCACCGACTTCGCTGCCTTCCTTGATCAGACACACGCCGAACGGCTGACCGGCCTTCATGCACTCACGCATCATGTCGACGTAGCGCGCTTCAAACACGCGCAGCGGCAGCACGCCGCCGGGAAACAAAACGGTGCCGAGCAGAAACAGCGGCAGATTGGACCAGTCGGGCGCGCCTGGTGCGCGCGCGCTGCCGGCGGTCACCGAATTTCCCGGTGGCGCACCAGCGCCGGAGTGCGGTGCGCAAAGCGCTTGGCGAGCTGTTCGGCGAAATACACCGAGCGGTGCTGGCCGCCGGTGCAGCCAATCGCGACAGTGAGGTAATGGCGGTTGTCGCGTTGATACGCGGGCAGCCATTTTTTGACCAGCTTCTCGATATCGGCCAGCATCTCTTGTGCGGCGGGCGTATCGTCGAGAAAACGGATCACGGCATCATCGCGTCCCGTGAGGGTACGCAATTCGGGATCGTAATAAGGGTTGGGCAACGGGCGCACATCAAACGCGAGGTCGGCATCGAGCGGAATGCCGTGCTTGAAACCGAACGAGGTGAACACGAGCGTGAGCTGCGCGCGATTGCTGCCGAGGAAGTCCTTGAGCCAGTCGCGCAGGGCATTGGGGCGCAGATCAGAGGTGTCGATGACGTGCGCGTCTGCCTGCAAATCGGCGAGCAATTCGCGTTCGTGGGCGATGTATTCGGCGATGGTGGCGCTGCCGTCATCGAGCGGGTGGCGGCGGCGGGTTTCTGAAAAACGCTTGATCAGCGCGTCATCGCTTGAAGTGAGAAACACGGAACGCATCTCGACGCCAAAGCGCGACAGGCTGGTCAGGTACTGCGGTAGATCGGCCAAGCTGCGGCCAGCAGCGGCGGTGCGTGCGTCGATTGATACGGCAACTTCTTCGTGCCCGGTCTCGCGCAAGGTGGCGACGAGATCGGGCAACATCGGTGCCGGAATGTTGTCGACGCAGTAGTAGCCGGCATCCTCCAGCACCTTGAGTGCGACGCTTTTTCCGGAACCGGAAAGGCCGGTGACGAGGATAAGACGCATGCCGAAACTATACCTTGAACTTGTTGCGCGCGAAGTATTGCGTGCTCCATGCGCATAAAAAAACGCCGGCGAACCGGCGTTTTTTGGAAAGCAAAGCCAATTACTTGGCCATGCAGTCGTCACGCTTTTTCTTGTACTCGTCGCCCTTGAGGCCTTTGGCCTGGCTTGAGCACTCGGCGAGTTTGGTTTTTTTCTCGTCTTTGGCGGCAGCCTTTTCACCCTTCATGCAGGCGGCATGTTTTTTCTTGTACTCGTCCCCTTTAAGGCCTTTGGCTTCGCTGGAGCAATCAGCCATTTTCTTCTGCTGCGGCGACATTTCCTTCTTTTCTTCTTTCTTGGGTTCGGCTTTCTTGTCCTGCGCAAACACGCCGCCGGCAGCCAGCGGAAGAGCAAGCATCAGGGTGATCAACAGCTTTTTCATGTGTATCTCCTCTCGAATGATGGATTGGTGACGCGCAGCACTGCATGAACCACCGCGCAGACCCACGCCAATTACATCATGGATCGTTGCAATGTGCCGTGCGGCCAGGCCGTCCGGTGTGCCCTTGGCGTGCGCGCCTGATGGCTAAACGTGAGGGCGGGGAAGATCGTTGACACGCGGGCCGCTCCCAGGTGATTGTGGCGAACAGAAAGGCTGCAGCCGCGCCTCTGGGGCGGCACTACTGGCTATTGAGGCGGCGCTTCCATCGCCAGCGCCTGGCGCGCGATGAATTCAGCCATGGTGTCGGTGCCACGCAACTGCAAAATAGTGTTGCGCACGGCGGCTTCGGTCAGCACCGCGAGATTGCGCCCCGCAGCCACCGGCACGGTGACTTTGCGCACGCGTACCGCCAGCACTTCCTCGAAATTGGCATTGAGCGGCAGGCGTTCGTAATCCGCCATTCCGGCCGTGTGCGGTCGCGCCAGATGCAGCATCAGCTTGATGTTCATCTTCGGGCGCACGGCCGTTTCACCAAAAATGGTTTTGATGTCGAGCAGGCCGAGGCCGCGAATTTCCAGCAGATTTTTGAGCAGGGGCGGGCAGCGCCCTTCCAGCGTGCGCGGCGCCACGCGCGTGATCTCCACCACATCGTCCGCCACCAAGCCGTGTCCACGGCTGATGAGTTCGAGTCCCAACTCGCTCTTGCCCAGTCCCGACTCACCCGTAATGAGCACGCCCAGTCCAAGCACGTCCATGAGCACGCCGTGCATGGTGGTGCGTTCGGCGAGAAACTTGGTCAGATGAATGCGCAGCATGTCGATCACGCTGGCGCTGGCGGCGGGGGTGGCGAATACTGGCGCACCGGCCTGATGGCAGGCGTCCATCACGAGGGGGGGCGGCGCAATGCCATCGGCGATGATGACTGCTGGGGGCTTTCCTGCCATCAGCTCCGCCAGCAAATGCTGTTGGCGCGGTGTGCTGATGTGGCTGAGATATTGGTACTCGGGCAGGCCGATGACCTGAATGCGATCCTTGTGGATCAAATTGAGGTGCCCGACCATGTCGGCAACCGCGTGTGAGGCGTAGGCGTCAGAGTTGAGCGTGCGGCCACCAAACTCATGACCGGCAAGCCAGGTCAGATCGAGTTCATCGGCGACTTCGTCAAACAGGGCTTTGAGCGTGAGCAGGTGCATGGCTATGAAATTGGGTCAGAGCGCCGTGCACTTGCTCTGTGGTGGGCAACGAGGTGAGCGCATCGCGCATTGCGGGTTGGGCAAACATCTCGGCGAGGGACGCGAGAATCTGCAAGTGAATGTCAGTCGCTTTTTCCGGCACCAGGACAAAAAACAGCAGCTTGACCGCTTTGGCGTCGGGCGCTTCAAACGGGATCGCTTCCTTGAGCCGCAGGAACGCTCCCACGGGCGCAGTCAGTTTGGCGATGCGTCCATGTGGTATCGCCACGCCCTGCCCCAGCCCGGTGGATCCCAAACGCTCGCGCGCAAACAGGCTGTCAAACACGGTGGCGCGAGCGATGCCTTGCTGGTTTTGAAACAACAAGCCGGCTTCGTCAAACACGCGGCGCTTGCTGGACAACTCGACATCGAGCAGGACATTGGCCGGTGGCAGCAGACGCGCGATCACCTGTGCGTAAGAGGCGGGACTGCTCAATTTCATGCGGAAAATTATACGCCCCGGCCTCAACCACAAAATGTATCCAGTGTGTCAAGCGCCGCCAGCAACACCGGTAGTGAACACGATGCCCAGCGTGCAAGGCTGACTTCGTTCAGCGCCGGGCGCGGCTGTGTCAGTTAACGAGTTCCTGGCGCTTCAGCGGCGTATGTGCATGGCTGTAGGCGCGCGTCTTGTACTTTTGTACCTGCCGGTCGAGTTTGTCGGCAAGGGTGTCGATGGCGGCATACATGTTTTCGTCAACGGTTTCGACAAAAATGTCTTTGCCGCGTACATGCACGTTGACCTCGGCTTTGTGCGCCAGCTTTTCCACCGAGAGAATCACATTGATGTCGATCACGTGGTCAAAGTGCTTTCCCACACGGTCGAGTTTGGAGAGAACGTAGTCGCGGATGGCCGGGGTGACCGAAACGTGGTGACCGCTAACAGTGAAATTCATGTTGATTCTCCTGAAGGTTGCTGGCGTTCGAGAAAGGCCTAAAGGGATTTACGCAAATTGGCTGGCGGGATCCTGAGCACATCGCGATATTTCGCAATGGTGCGGCGTGCAACGACAATTCCCTGTTCACCCAAGATGTCGGCTATCCGTGAATCAGAAAGTGGTTTTTTCAAATCCTCCGCAATGACAAGTTGTTTGATTAAAGCGCGGATTGCGGTCGAAGAGCAAGCCCCCCCGGTGTCGGTGGCCACGTGACTGCCAAAAAAGTATTTCAATTCAAAGATGCCGCGCGGAGTGAGCAGGTACTTATTTGTGGTCACGCGCGAGATTGTTGACTCGTGCAGCTCTAGTTCATCGGCGATTTCGCGCAGCACCAAGGGCCGCATGGCGACATCGCCATAGTCGAAGAATTGGCGCTGCCGCTCGACGATCGCCTGCGCCACGCGCTCAATGGTCTCGAACCGCTGCTGGACATTTTTGAGCAACCAGCGCGCTTCCTGCAATTGACCGAACAGACTGCTGCCGGTCGCAGCACCGCCATACGCACCTGCTCTGGCTGTGTTGCCAGCGCCACCGGGCGCGCTGCCGTTGCCACCGCCTGATTCAGCGCGTGCGCCTGATCTGCCGCGGTCACGCGTCAGGATGTCAGCATAAATGCGATTGATTTTGAGGCGCGGCACCGCAGCGGGATTGACATGCACCTTCCACGCGCCGCGCAGTTTGCGCAAGATCACGTCTGGCGTGACGTAACGTATGTCGTCCTGCGCGAAGGGTGCACCCGGTCGCGGGTCGAGCGATAGCAGTAGGTCGCGCGCGGCTCGCAGGGCCGCGTCGTCACAACGGCACAGGCGCTTGAGCGACGAAAAGTCACGGGCGGCCAGCAGGTCCAGGTGGGCAGTGCAAATGCTCTCTGCCAGACCATGCGCGGTGGAGCGCGGCATCTGCCGCAGTTGCAAGCGCAGGCACTCGCCCAATTCGCGCGCGCCGACACCGGCCGGCTCGCACGACTGCAACAAGGCGAGTGCTACCTGTAGATCTTCAGGGTCGGTGTCATCACCGAGCAGCGCCGCGATTTCATCGAGCGGCTGGCGCAGATAGCCATCGTCGTCCAGTGCTTCGGCTAGCGCGCTCGCCAGCGCCAAATCGTTGTCTGACAAACGCATGGCGGCAAGCTGGCGCACCAAATGCTCGCGCAAGGTGGTGGCTGCAGCGGGCTGGCGGCCGGAAGGATTGTCGTCTTCGCCGTCGCGCTGCGCGGGCGCACTCATGGGGATGTCGCCACCACCGCCTGCCGTCTCACGTTCATTCCAGTCTGGCGGTGCATCCGGACCGGGGGTGCCGAATGCATCAGCCAGCGACTCGGTTGCCGGTTGCTCAGTCGCACCATAGGGCGCTGGTTCGTCGGCGCGCTCGAGCAGTGGGTTGTCGGCGAGAATTTGCTCGATCTCTTGTTCAAGCTCGATGGTCGAGAGTTGCAGCAGGCGGATTGATTGCTGCAACTGCGGCGTCAGCGTCAGGTGCTGCGATAGCTTGAGATGGAGCCCCTGCTTCATGCGACCGTGCATCCACAATCGGCTTAGAGCCGGAAATGCTCGCCGAGGTAGACGCGCCGCACACTCTCGTCTGCCACGATCACGCCGGGTGTACCCGAGGCGAGCACATGGCCTGCATTGATGATGTAGGCGCGGTCGCAAATGCCGAGCGTCTCGCGCACATTGTGGTCGGTAATGAGCACGCCGATGCCGCGATCCTTGAGAAAGCGGATGATTTTCTGGATGTCGAGAACTGCAATCGGGTCAACACCGGCAAACGGTTCATCCAGCAAAATGAAGCGCGGTTGGGTGGCCAATGCACGGGCAATTTCCACCCGCCGCCGCTCGCCGCCCGAAAGCGACATGGCGGGATTTTGCGCGAGGCCGGCGATGCCGAGCTCGCCCAGCAATTCCTGCAGACGGCTCTCAATGGCGCCACGCGGTAAGCGTTGCAGTTCGAGCACCGCGCGGATATTCTCCGCCACCGTCAACTTGCGAAATACCGACGCCTCTTGGGGCAGGTAAGACACGCCCAGGCGCGCGCGCTGGTGAATTGGCAAGCTGGTGGCTTCCTCGCCGGCGATGCTGATGCTGCCGGCATCCACGCTGGTGAGACCGACCACCATGTAAAAGCAAGTGGTTTTGCCGGCGCCGTTGGGGCCGAGCAAGCCGACGACCTCGCCATTGGCTACCTCGAACGAGACATCCTTGACGACCTCGCGCGACTTGTACTTTTTCTTCAGGCCGCGGGCAACGAGAGCGCTCATGTGAGATTCATTTCTGCGCGGGCTCCGGGTAGGCGGCGCGTGGCGAGGCAATGCCTCCGGCGGGCTTGAGCGTGAGGTCGCCGGGCTTGGTGGGTGCCGGCGGTGTTGCGGTGGAGCGTGGCTGAATCGTGGCGCGTACTCTGCCGTCGCCCGCGCTGCCAGCCGCCGGCGCGCTGTTTGCACCAGCCGTGCCACTGCCGGCGGTGTTGCCATTGACGCTGTAAAACTCGGTGCGCCCGTCGTAGCGAATGGTGTTGCCGCGCACTTCGTCAACACCGCGCAGGAAGCGCGCGCGACCGATCATGTCGGCCTTTTCACCCTTGGCGTCGTACTCGATGCGGTCGCCCCAGCCTTGCACGACTTCATCCACGCCTTCGCGCTTTTGCCGGAAGTAGGCAAAGCCGCCCGGACCTTTTTCCGCAGTGCCGTGCTGAAACCCTTCAGGATCCTGGCGTACCACGATGCGGTCCGCGAGGATCGTCAGCGTGCCTTGGGTGAGCACGACTTTGCCTTCGAAAATGTTGACCTGGCGCAGATCGTCGTAGGTCATGCGCTCGGCTTCGATATTGACCGGCTTGTCGCGGTCGCTGCGCTCGGCGAGTACCAGCGGCGAGGTCAGGAGCAGCGATCCAGACAGCAGCCAAGTCAACGCTACCAACCGGCGGGGAATGTGAAACGGCGCGGTCATTGTTTCTTGCGCTCCATGGTGCCACGCACTGCCGAGAGCAGAGCGATGCGGCGGTAACGGTTGTCGTAGGTCATGCCGGTGCCGTTGAGTGTGGATGCGCCCTGTTCAATCGTCACGCGCTCGGTGGTATCGGCCTTGTCATCGTCGGGGACGACGCGCAGATAAGCAGTCAGGACGCGGATGTCATCCGTGCGCCCGCCCGGCGCGCTGCTCGCGGCACCGGCGCGGAACAGCTCCACGTTGTCATACAGCTTGACTTCTGCGCCATCTGCCGACACCAGGCCGCGTGCCGCGCTGACACGGGTTTCCGCTTTGGACGATTGACTCTGAATCAGGCGTGGCATGGTCAGGTGCGAGGTGTCGTCGTCGGGAAAATGCACCATGCGTGCGGCGCTCAGGCGGTAACGCGGCTCGCCATTTGCATCGAGGCGCTGGAGGTTGAATTTTTCAATCTGATAGTCCGGTTCATGCGTGAGTACTCGCGCGGGCGTATCGACCGTCAATTCAACAGTACGATCCAGCCAAAGCGTCAGCATCGCCAGCAATAGCATGATGGCGAGCGGCAGGATCGCCCCTAGCGTGGCACGTCCACCACTCTTCATGCGAGATACCGCGCGATGACGCGGTCATAGCTGCCTTGTGCCCGCAAAATCAGTTCGCACACTTCGCGCACTGCGCCAGCGCCCGCAGCGCGAGTGGCGGTGTAGTGGCTGCGATCAATCACTTCCTGCGCCGCGCCGGGCACGGTGGCGGCGAAGCCGGCAATCGAGAGCACCGGTACGTCAAGCAGATCGTCGCCCATGTAGCCGGCTTGGGCGGGCGTCAATTTGAGTTCATCGAGCATTTCCGAAAATGCGCGGAGCTTGGTTTCGACCCCTTGGTAGCAGTAGTGGAGGCCGAGGTCGCGGGCGCGCTGCTCAACCGCTTCAGAGCGCCGCGCGCTGATGACCGCCAGCTTGAAGCCTGCCTCACGCAGCAAGCGGATGCCCTGCCCATCATGGGTGGAAAAGGCTTTAGACTCGACGCCGGTTGTCGAATAGTGCAGACGCCCGTCAGTGAGCACACCATCGACATCAAACGCCATCAATTTGAGCGGGACAAGGCGCGCGGACAGTTCTGCAGAAGGGTGTGTGCTCACGTGCGTCTCAGATCGCCTTGGCGTGGAACAGGTCGTGCATGTTGAGCGCGCCGGTGAGGCGCCCTGCGGCATCAACCACCAGCAATTGGTTGATCTTGCGCACTTCCATCAAATGGACCGCCTCGGCGGTGAGTGCATCGGCGCTAACGACCGCAGGGTTTGCCGTCATGAATCGGGAGACAGGAGCCCCCCTAAAATCTCCGGCTTGCGTCAGCGCACGGCGCAAATCGCCATCGGTAAACACCCCGGCTACGCTGCCGGCCGCGTCCAACACGGCGGTCATCCCGATTTTCTTGGCTGTAATCTCTTTGGCAGCGTCCAGAATCAGCGCATCAACCGCCACGGTAGGCAGGTCTTTCCCGGTGCGCATCACATCACGCACCCGCGTCAACCGGCGCTGCCCCAAGCTGCCGCCGGGGTGCGATCTTGCAAAGTCTTCAGCGCCAAAACCGCGCGCATCGAGCACCGCAATCGCCAGTGCATCGCCCATTGCCAACTGGGCCGCTGTACTCGCTGTTGGCGCCAGGTTGAGCGGGCAGGCCTCCTTGTCCACGCCGGTGTGCAGATGCACGTCAGACATCACCGCCAGGGTGGATCCGGGATTGCCGCTCAGCGCCACCATGGATGCGCCGATGCGCTTTACAGCCGGCAGTATGTCCAGCAATTCCTGCGTCTCTCCGGAGTTGGAAAGCGCCACCACCACGTCTTGGGCAGTGATCATTCCAAGATCGCCATGACTGGCTTCTGCGGGATGGACGAAAAAAGCGGCGGTGCCTGTCGAGGCGAAGGTGGCGGCCAACTTGCGCGCGATATGCCCTGATTTACCCATGCCGCAGACCACGACCCGGCCAGTGCAGCCCAGCAGCAGATCAACGGCGCGGGCGAAATGGGTTTCATCGATCCTGGACGCCAGACTAGCAATGGCGGCGGCTTCGATGCGCACCACCTCGCGCGCCAATTCGAGAGTAAGCAAACCGGATTTCACCGGTGCGGCGAGATGGGATTTACTGCGCGCTAAAGTTTCAGCTTGGTTGTGCGAGAAGGCATTTGCGATCATGCGAGTGAGTATAGCAAACGCACTCTCTGCCACCCGCTTGGTATGGCACTTGGCATCAAGATTGCAGAGCCGATGTCGCGCGATGCGTTGGGTACCAAGCGAGTTTGCATTGCAGTGCCCAGAATCCAGCGAATTACTGCTGAGGTACAAATGAAAAAAACCCGCTGCAAGAGCGGGCTTTTGAGGTGCGGTCAGGGTACTCCGTCAATTGATCAGCGTGACGCCCCCGCAGTTTGGCTCGATGGTGTTTTGGGTGGTTTGCCACGGGGTAGCGGCACCTGCGGCACCATTCTCACAGGTGATGGGCGGTGCGACACCACCGGCGGCCACCCAATTGCTGAAGCGAAACTGCCCTAGATTTGGAACGCCATCGTCCACCTTTACGTCCGCTTCA
>JANNCZ010000843.1:0-2107 GCA_031387185.1 Burkholderiales bacterium | reverse complement strand
AAGAACATCAGCGCGTCTTTCGGCAGATAGTCGATCAGGGTCGGCGGCGGCTCGCCCGGCGCACCGCCCGAGAGATGGCGCGAATAGTTTTCGATGCCTTTGCAAAAACCGATCTGGTAGAGCATTTCGAGATCGAACTTGGTGCGCTGCTCGATGCGCTGCGCTTCGACCAGCTTGTTCTCTTTGTGGAAGAACTCAATGCGCTCGCGCAGTTCTTCCTTGATGGCGTCGGCAGCACGCAGCGTGGTCTCGCGCGTGGTGACGTAATGCGAGCCGGGGTAGACCGTGAAGCGCGGGATTTTCTGGCGGATGTGGCCGGTGAGCGGATCGAACAACTGCATCGACTCGATCTCGTCGTCAAACAAGGACACGCGGAGCGCGGTCTCGGAATGCTCCGCCGGAAAAATGTCGATCACGTCACCGCGCACCCGGAAGGCGCCGCGCGCGAAGTCGATCTCGTTGCGCGAATACTGCATCGTGGTGAGATGGATGATGATGTCGCGCTGGCTCTTTTTGTCGCCGACGCGCAGGTGCATCACCATCTTGTGATAGTCCTCGGGATTGCCGATGCCGTAGATGGTCGACACGGTGCCGACGATCACCACATCGCGCCGCTCCATCAGGCTCTTGGTGGCCGACAGGCGCATCTGCTCGATGTGGTCGTTGATCGAGGAATCCTTCTCGATGAACAGGTCGCGCGAGGGCACATAGGCCTCGGGCTGGTAGTAGTCGTAATAACTGACGAAATATTCGACTGCGTTGTTCGGGAAGAACTCGCGAAACTCGGAGTACAACTGCGCCGCCAGCGTCTTGTTGGGCGCCAGCACCAGTGCCGGCCGGCCCATGCGCGCGATCACTTGCGCCATCGTAAAGGTCTTGCCAGAGCCGGTCACGCCGAGCAGGGTTTGGTAGGCCAGGCCGTCGCCAAGGCCTTCAACCAGTTGCGCGATTGCTACGGGCTGATCCCCGGCTGGCTCGAAGGGTTCGTGCAGTTGAAACGGGCTATCGGGAAAGCTGCGGAGATTCATGTGGTGCGCGCGGCGCGAGGATAAGTGAAGCAGATGAGTGAGGCAAATGAGCCGAATGGCATTCTAACAAGCGCCCCTGACAAGCCGTGACAGTAGAGGCCGTTCGGATAGGCCGGATTTGCCGTATCCTGCATCGCAGCATTCAGATACCCGCAGCGCGCGCAGCGCCGCACCTGCGTTCCAACTGCAGTCACGGGAAATTCGCATGTCACGCTCACTCACCCTGCCAATCTGCCATTCCAGCTGCGGCCTCACGCTCGGTCTCGCCATACTCGCGGGCTGCGTGCTCGCCGGCCTGCAGCCGGGTCAGAGCAGCGCGCAGACCCTCGAAGTGCCAACCAAACAGTTGCGCATCGTCGTGCCCTTCACCGCAGCCGGACCCAACGATTTCATCACGCGCCTGATCGCGCAAAAGCTGGGGGAGCGCTGGGGCCAGCCGGTGCTGGTGGACAACCGCCCCGGCGCGGGGGGCAACATCGGCACCGTCGCGGTGGCAAAGGCGCCCCCAGATGGCAGCACCTTGTTGCTGCATTCAACCGCCTATGTGGTCAACGCCAGCCTGTACGCCAACCCCGGCTACGATCCATTTCGCGATCTGGTGCCGGTGACCCTGGCAGCGGTGTCGGAGCTGATTTTCGTGGCGCACCCGGCGCTGGGCCCGCGCAACATGCGCGAGGTGGTCACGCGTTCGCGCAGCGCGCCAATCAACGTCGGCTCGCCTGGCACCGGCACCACCGGACACCTGGGGATCGAGATGTTCCGCAAGCTGGCGGAAGCCGATCTGCAGGTGATCAACTACAAGGGTGCGGCGCCGGCCCTGCAGGAACTGATGGGTGGGCAGATCACACTGGCCCTGGCGGCGATTCCGCCGACGGTACCCTTGATCAAGTCGGGCCGGCTGGCGGCCGTCGCCGTGACCGGGCCGAAACGCCTGCCGGTCCTGCCCGAGGTGCCCACGGTGGGCGAATCGGGCTTTTCCGATTATCTGGTCGACAACATGTACATGTTCATGGCGCCGGCCGGCACGCCGGCTGCGGTGGTGCGCCTGCTGCGCGACCATATCGCGCAGGTGCTGGCGC
>JANNCZ010000835.1:0-3164 GCA_031387185.1 Burkholderiales bacterium | reverse complement strand
GTCGCGCGGTCTATCGTTCGAAAGTTTGTCATGGCAGATTTCGGTGCTTCATTCAACGGGACTCTCTTGTGACTCAGCCTTCCAACCTTCGTTCCACTTTCATTCATAACTTCGGGCTGTTAAGTCCGACAGGCTGCTAGGCTGAAGGGCCAGTCTGCCGAGCCGTTGCTGTCGTTTCCCAATGGGGCGCTGGTGCATTTTGCGGTGAGCAACAGCGAGGTGCACATGGTCACCCGGCTGGACGGGCCGGCCACGGTGTTCCTGCCCTTCAACCAGGGTCAGCCAGACCAGGGCGGCGGCGCGGCTGGCAACCCGGTGAACCCAAACGGTGGGCATCGCACAGCCTACCTGTGGGAGCAGGTATGGGCGCGCGAAAGCTGGCTGGAGATTCTGGGCCGTTACCTGATTGCGCGGCGCAACAAGAAGAAGCAGATCACAGAAGTCATCTTTCCGCGCTTCCACCAGCTTGATGTGACGCGCAAGCTGCAAGGCGCGGTGCTGCATGACGGGCCGGGCGGAAAGTATCTGATTCAGCACTCGGCCGGCTCGGGCAAGACCAATTCGATCGCATGGACGGCGCATTTTCTGGCCGAGTTGCACGATGCGCAGCACAAGAAAATGTTCGATACCGTGCTGGTGGTGTCGGACCGCAACGTGATCGACTCGCAGTTGCAGGAAGCCTTGTTTGATTTTCAGCGCATCAGCGGCGTGGTGGCGACGATCAAGGCGAACGACGGCAGCAAGAGCGGCGCATTGGCCAAGGCGCTGTCGGGCGACAAGAAGATTGTGGTGTGCACGATCCAGACGTTTCCGTTTGCGCTGGAGGCCGTGCGCAAACTGGCAGCGACACAAGGCAAACGCTTTGCGGTGATTGCGGACGAGGCGCATAGCTCGCAGACCGGCGATGCGGCAGCCAAGCTCAAGGCCGTGTTGTCCGCCGAAGAATTGAAGGAGTTGGAAGACGGCGGCGAAGTCAGCACTGAAGACATTCTCGCGGCACAGATGGCGACGCGCGCCGAAGATGGCGGCATCACCTTTGTGGCGTTCACGGCGACGCCTAAAACGAAGACGATGGAGATTTTCGGGACACGTCCTGATCCGAAACGCAAACCGGCCAAAGACAATATCCCCGCGCCGTTTCATGTGTACTCGATGCGGCAGGCGATCGAGGAGAAGTTCATCCTCGACGTGCTCAAGAACTACACGCCCTACAGCCTGGCGTTCAAGCTGGCGCATGAAGGCAAGGAAGTTGACGACAAGGAAGTCGAGCGCAGCCCGGCGCTCAAACGCATCATGGGCTGGGTGCGGCTGCACCCGTACAACATTGCGCAAAAGGTCGAGATTGTCGTCGACCACTTTCGCACCTATGTGGCGCCTTTGCTCCACGGCGAGGCGAAGGCGATGGTGGTGGTGGGCAGCCGTCTTGAAGCGGTGCGCTGGAAACTGGCGATTGACAAGTTCATCAACGATCACGGCTACAAGATCGGCACGCTGGTGGCTTTTTCGGGCGAGGTGAACGACAAGGACTCCGGCCCGGATGGCTTCACCGAGAACAGCAAGTCCCTGAACCCCAACCTCAAGGGCCGCGACATTCGCGAAGCCTTCAAAGGCTACGACTATCAAATTTTGCTGGTGGCGAACAAATTTCAGACCGGGTTTGATCAACCGCTGCTGTGCGGCATGTATGTGGACAAACGCCTGGCCGGGATTCAGGCGGTGCAAACGCTGTCGCGCCTGAATCGCGCCTGGCC
Source organism: Burkholderiales bacterium (assembly GCA_031387185.1). GTDB lineage: Bacteria > Pseudomonadota > Gammaproteobacteria > Burkholderiales > JAEUOS01 > CANJDH01. The sequence continues at coordinate 1,413 of JANNCZ010000835.1, read as the reverse complement.
CGGCAAGGACACGACCTACGTGGTCGATTTCGTCAACGACGCGGCGGATGTGCTTGCCGCGTTCAAGACCTATCACACCACGGTGGAGCTATCGGCCACGACCGACCCGAATCTGGTTTTCAACCTGCGCGCCAAGCTTGATGCCGCCGGGCACTATGACGATTTCGAGATTGACCGTGTCGTCGCGGTGGAATTGAACCCGGCCGCGAAGCAGAGCGAGTTGATCAATGCGCTGGAGCCGGTGCTCGACCGCGTGATGAAGCGCTACAAGGCTGCGCTGGAAGCATTCAGAGCGGCGACGGAGAAGGAAGACGAGGCCGCCATCACGGCTGCACAAAACGAGATGAACGCCCTGGTTCTGTTCAAGAGCGACATGGGCGCATTTATTCGCCTCTACACCTTTCTCTCGCAAATTTTCGACTACGGCAACACCGCCATCGAGAAACGGGCGATTTTCTACAAACGGTTGTTACCGCTGCTGGAATTCGGCCGCGAGCGCGAAGGCATCGACCTCTCGAAGGTGGTGCTCACGCATCACCATTTGAAAGACCGTGGCAAGCAGCCGATGCCGCTGAGTAATGGTGAAACGCCGAAGCTGGAGCCGATCACCGAAACCGGCGGCGGCTCAGTGCAGGAAAAAGAAAAAGCCTACATGGCCGAGTTGATCGAAAAGATCAACGACCTCTTCGATGGAGAACTCACCGATCAGGATAAGCTGGTTTACGTGAACAACGTGATTAAGGGCAAGCTCTTGGAATCGGAGAAATTGCGGCAGCAGGCAGTGAACAACACCAAGGAACAGTTCGCCAATTCACCTGACCTGAAAAGCGAACTGTTGAACGCCATCATGGGTGCGCTGGATGCACACAATGCCATGAGCACGCAGGCGCTCAATTCAGACCGGGTACAGAGCGGGATGAAGGATATTTTGCTGAACAACGCGGATTTGTATGAGGCATTGCGTTCTCGAGATGCACAGTAACCTACCCATGACAACCCGCCACATCACCCACGTCGCCGGCTACCCGGTCCCGCACTCGCCCTGCTCCCACGCCGTCGTGGCGAACGGCTTCGTGTTCGTGTCGGGTCCGCATTTTCAAAGCGCGCAGTCAAGCCGGGCGGCGGTTCGACCGAGATTGTTGGCACGACCGTGCAGGAGCAAACGCGGCAGGCGCTGCGCAACGCGCAGGCCATCCTTGAGGCGTCCGGCAGTTCGCTCGACAAGATCGTGAAGGTGACCGTGCTGCTTGACCAGTCTGCCGCGCGGCCCGATTTGTTCAAGGAGATGAACGAAGCCTACGCGGAGTTTTTTCCCGGGCCGAAGCCGGCGCGGGCCGTCGCGCGGCTGGGGGTGGAGATGCCGGGGATACTGGTGTCGATTGAGGCCGTGGCGACGGTTTAGGTGGCGAATCG
>JANNCZ010000790.1:0-1763 GCA_031387185.1 Burkholderiales bacterium | reverse complement strand
GGGATCGCCCGTCATCCGCAAGCTGAGCTTCACCGGCTCAACGGTGGTCGGCAAGCACCTGATGATGCGCGACTTCTGGGGTGATGGCCTGGCTGCGGTAGACGGTGGCCCAATGGGCGAATTGTTCGACGACGTACATGGTTTTGTTCTTTGAGGTTTCGGGAAAGTGTTGGTGTGAGCGGTTCTATGAGCCGCATCGGCCTGCGAGGCGCGTGTACCAAGGTTTTTGAAATAGTGAAAAATGCAATGGTTGACGTTGGTGAGGGTTGCTTGCGAGCGACCACGAGTGATTGTGAGTGACTGTGAGTGACGGTGAGTGACGGTGAGCGACGGGTAAGCCCCGTGAACTGGCGCGAGCGCTAATCCGCCTTGGCCCCCGACGCTTTCACCAGGCGCGCCCACTTGGCCGTTTCGGTGCGCATGTAGGTGCCGAACTCTTCAGGGGTGGAGCCAACCGGGTCTGCCCCTTGCGCAATGAAGCGTTCGCGGATGTCGGCTTGTTTAAGCACGCTCGCGATGCCGGTGGAAATTTTGACAGCGATGTCACGCGGCAGGTCAGCCGGGCCGGTGAGGCCAAACCACGACGAGGCGTCGAAGCCGGGTACGCCCGATTCCGCAACTGTCGGTACGTCTGGCAATCCCGCAGAGCGCTTCAGGCTGGTCACCGCCACGGCGCGCAATTTGCCGGCGCGCACATGTGCAATCGCGGCCGGAATGGTCGGGAACATGAAGTGCACCGACTCACCCGCTAGCACATCGTTGAGGGCCACCGCGCCCTTGTAGGGTACGTGGGTGATATCGACGCCGGTCAACTGGCGCAGCATTTCACCCGCAAGATGCGAGGCGGTGCCGCTGCCGGTGGAGGCGTAAAAATATTTTCCAGGCTGCGTTTTGACCAGCGCCATGAATTCGCGAAAGTTGGCGGCGGGCAGGGTGCGCGGGTTGAACACCAGCATGTTGGGCACGTCGGCCACCAGAGATACGGGCGCGAGGTCTTTGAGATTGTCGAATGCCATCGTCTTGTAGAGCGATGCGTTGACCGCGAGCGGGCCGACTGACCCCATGAAAAAAGTGTAGCCATCGGGCCGCGCCTTGGCCACCATCTCGCCGGCGATATTGCCGCCCGCACCGCTGCGGTTCTCGATCACCAGCGGTTGGCCCCACAGTCTGGTCAGTTCCGGTGCCAGCGTGCGCGTGATGATGTCAGTGGTGCCGCCGGCCGAGAAGCCGATGACGATTTTGATTTCGCGCGTCGGCCAGGCCGGTTGCGCGTGCGCAAGGCCAGCTGCGCACAACGCGAGACACGGCAGCACCACACGCATCGGATCGATCCGGCTTAAATGGTTTTGGCTCAATTGATGAGGCTCATTTGCGGTTAATCAATTCTTGTACGACGCATCAAGCCGGTCAGCCAGACGCCGCATCGCCGGCCATTCGAGTACGCCATACGCGCGCCGCGTGCCGGGGCGGTAGGCGTGGTTGGTTTTTTCGATCACATCCTGCGGCGGCAAAATCATCTTGCTGTTGCAGGCCATCGCCATCAGTTGCGAGCGGCAAGCGCGCTCGATGCGATAGATGTTGTTGAACGCCATCGCTACCGTCTTGCCGGTCACCAGCACGCCGTGGTTGCGCAGCATCAGCACTTCGGCATCGCCCATGTTCGCCAGCATGCGGGTCCGTTCGTCCATGGTGAGCACCACGCCTTCGTAGTCGTGATACGCGACCTTGTCAAAGCGCATCGCCGTCTGCGTCATTGGCAGCAC
>JANNCZ010000736.1:0-1854 GCA_031387185.1 Burkholderiales bacterium | reverse complement strand
GCGGCGGTGCGGGCTGCGAATAGGCGCGCCGTTCGCGATACATCTTGCGCGCCTCCACTGGTGCCAGCGTATGCGTTGCGGGCAGACCCGCTTGTTCGATCAACTCCAGCAGGGCACGGGCTTGCGGATGCAACACGGCAGACTCCTTGTTCCAGTCAGGGGAAGGATGATTATCGTATCGATGCGGCACGCGCTGATGCGTGGCCCCCGCCATGCAGTTGTCATCATCGCGCAGCCATCATCGCGCTGCCGTCACCGCAGACGGTGCTTCTCCACCGCATCCCAATCGACCAACGCTGCCATATCGGCCGCCGGCGGCAAATTGATTTTGCCGCCGCAAATCTGCGGCGCACCTGCCAGCACCTGATCCGTCATTTCAAGAAAAAAAGTTTGCTCCGCTGCCACCAGGCGTTGCGCAGGCGCGATGGACGCAGCCTGCTGCAAGCTGATCAGCGTGCCCAGCGCACTCTCGGCATAAAGCCCGACAGCAACTTTGGCGCCGCGCGCTGCTGCGGCCACATTGATCGCCCGCGCTTCCGAGAGACCGATACGCCCCGGCTTGGTCGAGAGCGCTACGCGCGACCCCGCGCCCTTGTCGAGAAACACCTTGGCATCGGCAACCGAAGTGCAGTTGCGGTCTACCAGCAGCGGAATCGACGCGCCCGCCTGCAAGGCCGTAAAAGCTGCATCGGGCAAGAGCGGGCACGGGTCTTCGGCCACAGTGGCCCCGGCAACCGCAATGGCCTCGACATAGGCTGGTGCTTCGGCTCTCGTATAGGCACTGTTGGCATCCACGTAGAGCGTCACGCCTTCACCCACTGCCGCGCGAATCTCGCGCAGCGCCTGCAAATCAGTGGCAAGCCCCTGTCCGCCCTTGACCTTGAGCGTGCGAAAACCGTAGCGCGCGCAAACCTCACCCGCCTCGCGCGCCATCACCAGCGGCGCCTGCCGCGTAATCGCCCACGTGAGATCAACCTCGCGCGTGCCACCCCACAGTTGCCATAGCGGCTGCCCCGCCATCGCCGCATGCAGCGTCCAGACGGCACTATCGATCATGCCCTTGGCCAGCTTGTTTTCCGGAATGCCCGCATGCGCCTGCGCCACTGCCGCCGGCGAGGAAATATCCACCCCTTGCAAGCGCGGCATCAAAAAATCCTCAAATGCGGCCCTCAGTGAATTGACCGACACGCCCGACCAGGTCGACTTGATCGTGCCTTCAGCGATGCCACGCTTGCCGTTGTCGCCCTCGATTTCAAGCAGGGCAAACAACCCGGCCTTCTCCGCCGCATTGACCCAAACGATTTCGCGCCGGTAAGGCAGCGCGTAGAAATGCAAGCCCCAGCGCGCAAGTTTCACACTCATGCATGCACCTCAGCAAATGTCTTGACCCCGCTGCGCGCCGCGATCCCGCACACCGCAAGCTGCCTGGTTTTGGAAAGCGAGCCAAGCGCCCGCTGATACGACCAGTCCACCAGCTCCGCCAAATAGTCCGCCGGAAACTGCCGCACCGAAACGATGGTGACCCAATGAAAGCGCGCCATATAACGCGCCGGCTTCACGCCGGGCATGTCAGTCAACTCAACAAAGCGCTCGGGCGTCACACGCACACTGAAGCGCCACTTCTCGGGGTCGCTGGTTTTGAAATAGGCGAAGTGCTTGGTGCCGACGGAGTAGCCCAGGATGTTGCTGGGGGCCGCGTGCAGCTTCGCGGTGGTTCCGGGGAAGCTGAGGCAGAATTTTTTTAACTGGTTGACGGTCATTTTGGCGTGGCCAGCGCACAAACATCAAAGTTAACCGCGCCTTCACGGCATCCGCTGGACCGTCGAATCGGGAGCCGATCAAACAAGGGTTGCC
>JANNCZ010000671.1:0-3671 GCA_031387185.1 Burkholderiales bacterium | reverse complement strand
AACGGCGAGATCATTCCTCTCGACATCGCGCTCTTTCCGGCTTTTGCGAAACATGGTTTGAAATTGCGCAACCGGATCGTCTGGCACTTTGAACATGGATTGCATTGCTCGAACCGGCTCTCGGGCAGACACGAAACCATTTTGTGGTTTACCAAGACGGACGAATACACCTTTAGTCTTGATCCGATTCGTGTGCCGCAAAAATATCCCGGAAAGAAGTATTTCAAAGGAACAAAAGCCGGCCAGTTTTCCGGCAATCCGCTTGGGAAAAATCCCGGAGACGTATGGATTTTTCCGAACGTGAAAAACAATCACGTGGAAAAGACCTTGCACCCATGCCAGTTTCCAGTCGAACTGGTTGACCGCTTGATACTGTCGATGACCGAGCCGGGTGATCTGGTGCTGGACCCGTTCGCTGGCGTGGGGACCGCAGTAGCCGCGGCGGTGAGGCAGGGGCGCCGGGGCTGCGGGGCCGAGAAAATGCCTGAGTACATCAAGATCGCACGTGAAAGAATTGCCCAGGCGATGGATGGCACCCTGCCCGTGAGGCCGATGAATACGCCGGTCTACGACCCCAACAAGGCGGGCAACAGCTTGACGCGCAATCCGTGGAACCCTCCCTATCCTCTCCCGGATCCAGTCAATCAACCCAAGCAATACCGGCTGCTGCAGGAGCGTATGGCTTACGCTGGCAGAAAATGAAAATTGTCAAAACCTATTCGCATCTCAACGGGTTGGAATATTTGCTGGTTCACAAGAAGAAGCTGTGGGCGGAGATTCAAGCGGTCATCAAAGCGGTGGATGCCGAGGCATGCCGCACAAAAGTGAGCCAGGAATCGCGCATGAAGGGGCAGTTGAAATACAGCCCCATCGACATGAATGCGCGGTTCGATGAGTTGCTCAAAGCGCGTGACTGGCACGAGAGCCGCGTCACGTACTGGGTCACAGATGATGAAAGGCTGATTCGACGCACCGTGGCGCAATCGGCGGATGAACAGAAGAGCGAGATCGAAAAGGCTGGTCTCATTCCGATCATGAGCTACAACCAAACCGATTTTGTGAAAGATCGCGTGGCCATCGAAGTGCAGTTCGGCAAATATGCGTTCGTCGCGTATGACCTGTTTGTCAAACATCTGGCCTTCTACGTGCGCGATCAAATTGACGTAGGCGTCGAGATACTGCCGATGAAATCATTGCAGCATCACATGTCCTCCGGACCGGGCTACTACGAGGGCGAGTTGTACAACGTGATCCGCAACGGGCGCGGTGTGCCGTCTGTACCGCTGTGGTGATTGGCATTGCGCCATAGCGCATGAATACCTATGCCCGTCGATACGATGGCGCGGGCGCATCAGCGGTGTTGCTATCATCCGCACATGAAGCAGACGCTCCAGGTCCTGTTGCAATTGCGTGAGGAAGGCGTGCTGGCCCAATTTGCCGTCGGTGGCGCGGTTGCGGCCAGCTTTTACATTGAGGCGGTTGCCACCGAAGACCTGGATATTTTTGCTTTTCTGCAACCCTCACCGGGCGGTCTGTTGATGCTCACGCCTTTGTATGACCGGCTCAAGGCGCTCGGTGCCACGGTGCAAAACGAACATGTGCTCATTCATGGCTGGCCAGTTCAAATTTTGCCGGCCTATACGCCGCTGGTGGAAGCCGCCGTAAGCGAAGCGCAACCGCAGGACTATCTCGGATTGACGGTGCCTGTGGTGACGGCAGATTATCTGTGTGCCATAGCACTGCAAACAGGCCGGCCCAAGGACTATCTACGTGTACACGCGTTGATCTCGGCGGGGTCTGTGACGGCTGCCATGCTGCGACAACTGGTGCAGTCGCACAATCTGCAAGATCGCTGGAATACCTATGCCCGTCGATACACTTGATCCGGCCTTTTTCGAGCAGCATGTGGCCCAGGCCAAGGCGGCATGGCGCAAGCACGCGCAATCGAAAACGTGGGAAGAAAAGATTGCGGCGATCGAGCGCATGTGGGAGCGTGACGCTGCGTTGAAACAAGCACGCGAGGCAAACCTGGCGCGGCGCATGCAGGCTGCCCCTGCGCCGCCGGATTGACGCTGCTGCTTAGCGGGCTGCACCGGAGCAATTGCGCCCGTGGCTCCAGAGAAGTTCCGCTTGCATCGGGCGCCAGAAACTTCAGGCCAGAGATTGCACCTGAACCATTTTTGGTTCAAAATAGACGCATGCTGCCGAAGCTGCAAGCCGTTTTTTACGCGGAGCCTGGTTCAGACCCGCCCGCACAACCGGTGCGTGATTGGCTCAGGAGCTTGCCAAAACTTGAGCGGGCGGAAATAGGCGGCGATATTCAAGCAGTGCAGTTTGGATGGCCCCTCGGTTTGCCGCTAGTCAGACATCTGGATGGTGATCTGTGGGAGGTACGCAGCCGTCTTGTCAACCGGATTGCACGCGTACTGTTTGCATTGAACGGCGACACCATGGTGCTGCTGCATGGTTTTATCAAAACCACGCAGCAAACACCGGTAGCTGATTTGACTCTGGCAAAAAAACGCTGGAAGAAAATGAGAGCCTGAAGCTCCTTCGTTCTTCTGGAGCGCTCATGGAACGAGGAAACAAATGATCAAAATTGCCAAGATGACCAAGACAGCGAGGGCGGCCAACCAACTCAAGCCGGAATTCGTCGGGCAAGACTTTGACGAATTTTTGCGCGAAGATGGCATTGCGGCAGACGTGGAAGCGCGTGCCATAAAAAAAGTGATGATCGCTCTGCTGGAGGGCGCGGGCCTGACCCAGGTTGATCTTGCTGCAAAGATGCGCACCAGCCGAACCCAGGTGCGCCGCCTGCTTGATCCAGACAACACGTCTATCACGCTTTCAACCCTGCAACGTGCGGCTGATGTCACCGGGCACCGCGTAGTGATTGGATTCGAACCTGTGCGCCGCCGCGTGATGGCGCGCCCGCGCATGGCCGCGTAGCCACCATAACGGCCGCACGAGCGCACAGATGAAAATCGCCAAAACCTATTCGCATCTCAACGGACTCGAGCATCTGCTTGTGCATAAGAAGAAGCTCTGGTCCGATATCGAATCGGCTATCGGCGCGGTGGAGTTCGACGCTTGCGGCGTTGTCCAGAGCGCCAAGCTGTCTGCCCTGCGGCCCGCTCAGTTTGGCGGCCGATGGCAGCCCGGTGCATAACATCTATTTGCGCAAGGTGGGCAAAACGGCCAAGGGTGAGATCGCCAACCTCACTGTGCGCACCATCGGCTCCAATGTGGGTGCGCAGAACGCAGTTGAGTGCAAGAGATGAAATTGAACTGGCTGCCGGCATGAACCTAAAAACCGCAGTTGAAACTGCCTGATGCCATAAAAGTGTTGTCTACCAACGCTCTACGCGAAGTAACGTCAATCGCGAAGCAGTTGTCGGTGCTGTCATAAAACCCTTGTGGCGCAACGATTTTCAAGATTTCTCTCTCTGTAACTGCGGTTTTTAGGATTACCCAATACTTATTGGGGGAAGACCAAGCGGCAATTCGTTGATGGCAAGTTTACCGGCGATCCTTGCCATGGAGAACGGCTTCTACCAAGGGTTTCAGGCGCATGCGCCCTGAGAGCCGCTCCAGGAGGGGGTCTCAGGGCATTGCCTGAGACAGCTTTTCGAGCTTGCGCAGCCCGGCGGTCAGCGTCCTGGTGTCACCGA
>JANNCZ010000642.1:0-1788 GCA_031387185.1 Burkholderiales bacterium | reverse complement strand
GTCATCACCGTGCGTACGCTGTTCGAGGCGGTAGGCACGCGTGCGTTTGCATTTGCCGATCACCTCGCCGGCTTTGTGCGCCTGCTCGGCCAGATCGTGCTCGACGTCGGCCGCTTCGCGCGCGCGCCGCATGCCGGGCCGTGGCGCGAGATTTCCGCCAACCTGTACCGCAGCGGCGCGCAGGCACTTGGCATTACCGCGCTGGTGGGCTTTTTGATCGGCATCGTGCTCTCTTACCTGTCAGCCAAGCAGTTAAAGCAGTTTGGTGCGGATATTTTCATCGTTGACCTGCTCGGCGTGGCGATCATCCGCGAGTTGGGCCCGGTGCTGGCGGCGATTCTGGTGGCGGGGCGTTCCGGCTCGGCGATGACCGCAGCGTTGGGCGTGATGCGCGTTACCGAAGAGCTCGACGCCCTCACCGTGATGGGCATTCCGCACGGCTTTCGATTGATCATGCCCAAGGTACTCGCGCTTGCCTGCGCGATGCCGCTGCTGATTTTGTGGACCGATGCGGTGGCGCTGTTCGGCGGCATGGTCGCGGCCAAGCTCCAGCTCGATCTGTCGATTTCGTATTTCTTCGGCGCGCTGCCGAGCGCGGTGAAGATCGCCAATCTCTGGCTCGGTCTGGGCAAAGGCATCGTGTTCGGCATCCTGATTGCACTGGTGTCGTGCCATTTCGGTTTGCGTATCGAGCCGAACACCGAGAGCCTGGGGCAGGGGACGACGAGTTCGGTGGTGGCGTCGATCACGGTGGTAATCATTGCCGATGCGATTTTTGCGATTGCGTTTTCCAACGTCGGCATATGACGCAGCCTGTCAAATCCACGCAGCCTGATTCGGGCGCAGGCCGGGGAGCCGCTCCAGGAGCGGCTTCTGGCGGTATGACGCCGGAAAACCTTGGTGCCCAACGCCCACAGCCCGGTGCCGCACCACAATCCCACAGCGTGCGCGACTGGGACGGCGTCAACATCATCGAGATCGAAGGCTTGTGGACCAAGTTCGGCGAGCATATCGTCCACAAGGATGTGAATCTGATCGTCAAGCGCGGCGACATCCTCTCGCTGGTCGGTGGTTCGGGCGCTGGCAAGACCACCATGCTGCGCCAGATGCTAGGGCTGGAGACACCACACCAGGGCCACATCAAGGTATTCGGCCAGCGCCTCGACTCCAAAGACAAACACGCGCTGCAAGCCCTGCGCAACCGCTGGGGCGTGCTGTTTCAGCAGGGCGCGCTGTACTCGGCGCTGCCGGTGTTCGACAACATCGCCCTGCCCCTGCGCGAACTCAAATGCTTTGATGAAGACATCATCCGCGATGCCGTCATGCTCAAGTTGCAGATGGTTGGCATCGAGGGGCGGCACGCCTACAAGATGCCGTCCGATCTCTCCGGCGGCATGGTCAAGCGGATTGCGCTGGCGCGCGCGCTGGCGCTCGAACCCGAGCTGATCTTCCTCGATGAGCCAACCGCCGGTCTCGACCCGGACCGCTCCGACTCTTTCGTCGCGCTGATCCGCGACCTGCACCGCGAGCTCGGCCTCACGGTGGTGATGGTCACGCACGATCTGGACACCCTGTTTGAAATCTCCACCACCGTCGCGGTGCTGGCCGATCAGAAGGTATTGATCAACGCGCCGGTGCGCGACGTGATCGCAGTGCCGCACCCCTTCATCAAAAAATTCTTCCTCGGCGAGCGCGCGCAGCGTGCCATCGAGGTGATACGCGAGTATCCTTTTGTGGTCTAGCGGCCACGGTTAGCGACTTCTCTACTGAGCGCCATGGAAAACAAAT
>JANNCZ010000604.1:0-1670 GCA_031387185.1 Burkholderiales bacterium | reverse complement strand
CCCGCCGCCCCGCCATCCGCCTGGCAGCGCCTGCGCGACGATACCTGGGAGCAGTTCCGCCAATTGATCCGCATCCGCGACATCGGCGACGCCGACCCGGTGCTGCTCAATCCAACCCAGGCGTTTTTCGTCCGCGAAAATCTCAAACTGAAATTGCTCAACGCCCGCCTCGCCTTGCTCCAGCGCAACGAAGCGCTGTTCAAAAGCGATGTCGATACCGCCATCGTCTGGCTGAACCGTTACGTCGATGTGCGCTCGCGCAACGGCGCTGCGGCACTCACCTCGCTGCGCAGTCTGTCGTCGTCTGCCATCAGTATTGAGCTGCCGAATCTGGCCGAGAGCATCAACGCGGTGCGCAACTACAAAGCGCCGCGCGCGCCGGGCAAATAACGTGCATGCGCCACAAGCCAGTCACGAAGCGCGCGCGCGCCGCGCCGCGATGCCCCGTCTAGTCTGGCACGCATTGCCGGACGCCGCTGGCGCCGCGCTGGTGCCGCCATGTGCCGCATTCTCGCTTCTGCGCAGACTGAGGGAAAGCTAATCCATGCGCGGCCTGTTTTGGGTGCTGGCGCTGTTCGCCCTCGCGACCGGCCTGTCGCTGGCGGCGCGCTACAACGATGGCTACGTCATTTTCTTCGTCAATCCGGCGCGCATCGAGATGGCGCTGTCGTTATTCATGCTGCTGCTGGTGCTCGCGTTTGTTGCGCTGTATTTTTTCATCCGCGCCGCCGCCTATACCCTCGGCCTGCCCGAACGCGTGCGCGCGTTTCGCGCCGCGCGCGCCAGTGATAAAGCACGCCACTCGCTGTTCGATGCCTTGCTCTCATCCCTCGAAGGCCGCTACGCACGTGCCGAAAAATCAGCTGCCGCCGCCCACGCCGCAGGCGAAGAGCCGGGCCTCGCTGCACTGCTCGCCGCGCGCGCCGCACATCAGCTTGAACATTCGCAAGACCGCGACAAATGGCTCGATGCGGCGGCCAGCGCCGCATCGGCAGGCAGCACCGCGCGCGGTCAGGCACTGCAACACGCCACGCTGATGACACGCGCCGAGTTGCTCGCGCAACAGCGCCGCGACGCCGAAGCGCTCGACGTGCTCGCCGAACTCAACCGCAGCGGTGCACGCCACATCGCCAGTGAGCGTCTCGCGCTCAAATCCATGACCCGCGCCGGCCGTTGGGAAGACGCCCTGAAGGTCGCTCACCGCCTAGAAGAACACAAGGCTGTGCATCCCACAGTCGCCGCGAAAACGCGCGAAGCGGCCTACGCAGCGCTGTTCTCCAGCAGCGACGCAACTGACCTGCGCGAACGTCTGCGCCGCATGCCGCGCGCCGACCGGCGCAGCGCCGGCGTCGCACGGCACGTGGCTGCCGGTCTCGCCGCAGCGGGCTTGATGCGCGAAGCACAAGACGTCATCGACACCGCACTCGAATACGAATGGGATAGCGCACTTGCCGCGCAAATGGCCGATTGTGTGTTTGAAGACGAGCGCGACATCGCGCGCCAGTTGGAGCGTGCCGAGCGCTGGGTGGCTACGCATCCGCGCGATGCAGGATTGCTGCTCGCCATGGGCCGCCTGTGCGCGCGGCAAAAACTGTGGGGCAAGGCGCAGCAGATTCTGGAGCAGGCCGCGGCCATCACGCCGTCACGGCGCGTCTGGCTGGAGCTGGCGC
>JANNCZ010000414.1:0-2365 GCA_031387185.1 Burkholderiales bacterium | reverse complement strand
GTCACTTCAACGCAAACCCCTGCCCGCGCACATACGGCCCGAAGCTGTGCCGCTCAGGCACACAATACTGCCGCGCCTTGTCCTCTGACCACGTGTAAGGCTCGGCCACTCCGTATTGCGCAACGCGGCGCTGCTTGTCGGGCGTTGTAGGTTCACGCTCCGCGCGGCGCGCATCGTAAGCAGCTAACTCGGCATCAAACGCCGTGGCGTCGTAGTGATCCACATGCACCATGGCCGCTGGCGGCAGGCGCATGCTGACGCGGCCGTTGTCATTCGGGTGGCCCACGCACATGCCGGCGACCGGGAACACGCCTTCAGGCCGGCGCAACAACTCGCTGGCGCGTTCGACTTCATTGCGTATCAGGCTGATCGGACACACACCGAGGCCCAGCCCTTCGGCGGCGGTGATGAAGGCCTGCATCACGAGGCCAGCATCGACAGCGGCGTTCATGAACATGTCGAGCGTGTCGTTCGGAAAGGGCTTGCCACGCAGCTCGGCAATGCGGCGCATGCGCCGGTTGTCGCCGCAGAAGACGAGGAACTCGGGCGCGTTGGCGATCCACGGCATCGACGGCACCAGCGCGTTGATGGCGGCGCGCTGCGCCGGCTCGCGCACGAGGATGATGCTGGCCTGCTGCAGGTCTGATTTGGCCGGGGCGGAGAGGGCAGCGGCAAGCGCAATGTCGAGTGTCTCCTGCGCTACGGGCTGCGGCTTGAAGCGGCGCATCGAGCGATGGCCGAGCAGGCTGGCGACGGTGCCCGGCGCGGGTTTGCCATATTCAAATTCGACAGAGAGGTCCGCGCCTGCGGGGTCCGGCAGGCCAAAGCGTTGTTCGATCAGTTGTGCAAGGGTGACGTTCATGGTGAGCGGCCTGGAAGAGGAGCAAAGAGTGCTGATGCAATATTATGCGGGGTCATTCAATTCGCGGTTCCGCAGTGTCAAGCTGCCGCAGCTTTCACGGAGACGCCATGCAAGCCAAACCTTCCCACCCCCGCTCAACGCGTGGCCGCTCTGGCTTCCTGGGCGCAACGCTCGCGGCACTGATTGCAGCCGCCTGTGCGCCGGTGCCGGTGCAGAACGATGCCGGCATCGCACGCTGGGCCGCCGCACCGCACCGCAGCGCCAACAATGTCGCGCGCGACAGTTTCCGTCACCCGGTCGAGTCGCTGACCTTCTTCGGCATTCGCGAAGACAGCACTGTGGTCGAAATTCTGCCCGGCAGCGGCGGGTTTTACATGGAGATTCTCGCGCCCTATCTCAAAGAAAAGGGGCGCTACATCGCCGCCAACCGCGACCCGGCCGCACCGCCCAATTACCTGGCCGACCATCAAAAACTGCTCGCACGTCTCAAGGCCGAGCCGGGGCTTTACGGCAAGGTCGAGGTGACGCAGTTCAACGCCGGCCTGCATGACATTGCGCCGGCCGGCAGCGCCGACATTGTGATCACGTTTCGTGACCTGCACAACTGGATCGCACGCAACGAAATCGACGGCGCGCTGCGCACCTTTCACAAGGCACTCAAAGCGGGCGGCGTGCTCGGCATCGTCGATCATCGCGGCCTGCCCGATGTGCCGCAGGAAGCGCAAAACAAGAATGGCTACGTGCGCCAGGACTACGCCATTACGCTGATCGAAAAAGCCGGTTTCAAGTTTGCCGGCGCGTCGGAAGTAAACGCCAATCCGAGGGACACCAAGGATCATCCCGATGGCGTCTGGAGCTTGCCGCCGACTTACCGGTCGAAGGATTTGAACCGCGCGAAATTCGCCGCCATCGGCGAGAGCGACCGCTTTACGCTCAAATTTATCAAGCAGTAGGCGTCAGGTTTGGGCGAACCACACCACGCGCACCCGCGCCGCCGCGATGGCGTCTTGCTCCGACGCATACCTCACACCGCCGTCATCACACATCAACGACCAGTTGCCGGGATCTTCGGGTTCGCGCCGCCATTCGGCAAAACCGTAGCTGCCATCCGCGCGCACGATGATGTCGACACAGCGGTTGGCCGCGTCGTTTTCAAAGCTGTTGATGACCTGAAAGTCTTTGGGCACCTCAGCTACGACTCATTTTTTCCCGGCCGGCGTCGACGTCGCCGGCCCCATACCCGACACCTGAATGATCACTTCTTCATTCTTCGCGCCGTCGTAGTGAATCTTGTTGGCGTGATGCACCACATAGCTGCCGGCCGGTGCCACTTCAAGGCCATGTGGCGAGCATTGCAAGCACCGCCGCGAGCATCACACCGGTTGCGATCCACCCGAGCACACGATGCCGCATCGACAGGGTGAAATCGCCCATGATGCGTTTGGAACTCGCGAGCAGCAGCATCAGCGCCATGATCGGCACCGCGATCACGCCATTGATCAC
>JANNCZ010000372.1:0-5256 GCA_031387185.1 Burkholderiales bacterium | reverse complement strand
TGGGAGCACCTGCGCACGCTTTGGCGCCCTGCGCGCGGCTGCGCTGGCTGCGAGCGTCGGGCAGGCAGCCGCAGCCGGCAAACTCGACGAAGCACGGCGTCTGGGCGCCCAGACGCGTATCGCGTTCGCACAGTTCGAGCGTGAATTCGCACAACATCCAGCCATCGTTGCGGCGACCGCATGAAGGACGCCAGATGTTTCGCCTGTTGCGCTCAGTTTCGCCCGCCACCGGCATGTACCTGCAGACCGTTGGGGGACAAGGGTCGCGTCAGAGGGTGAGCTAGAAGCCGCTCCCACCAACGGTTTTGGACAATCCCGCTGACTCAGCCGCCTTCGATGCGCGGCAGAAAAAAAACCTCGCAGCCAGGCTTGAGCGGCTGCGTGTACACCACCTCGTGCATCTCGCCGTCGATGACCACCGAGGTTTCTTCTTCAAGAATGTCGCCAATGCCGGGGAAGCGCGCTTCCATCGCCTTGATGACGCCGCGCAAAGTAGCAGCTTCGATCTCGAATTGCTTGACACCGCTGGTGTAGCGGTGGCTGAAGCCGCTGGTGAACACCACGCGCGCGGGTGCGCGCGCCGTGCCCGCGACGCCCGTGGTGCCCATGCCGCCCATGCTGCCCATGCTGCCGACCGTGTCAGGCACCGTCGCTCGCATCAAGCGCCGCCAGCACCTTGGGCGGCGACATCGGCAGTTCGGTCATGCGCACCCCGGTCGCCTGGCGTATTGCGTTGGCAATCGCCGCCATCGGCGGCACGATGTTGACTTCACCGGCACCCTTGACGCCGAACGGGTGGTTCGGATTGGGCACTTCGACCAGCACCACGTCAATGTTCGGCACATCAGATGCCACCGGCATGCGATAGTCGAGGAATCCTGCGTTCGACAAGCGCCCCGCCTTGTCATAGATGTATTCCTCGTTGAGCGCCCAGCCGATGCCCTGCACCACGCCACCCTGGATCTGGCCTTCGACATAGCTCGGGTGAATCGCACGGCCAACGTCTTGCGCGGCAACGAAGCGCAGGATTTTGACTGCGCCGGTTTCTGGGTCCACTTCGACGTCGCAAAATTGCGTTGCAAATCCCGGCGCCATGCCACCCGCGTTGACCGCGGCTTCGGCACCAATCGGGCCGCCGGTGACGGCGCGCTTGGCGGCGATGGCCTTGAGCGTCAAGGGCGGGAAATTGCCGACCTCGGGGCTGGCAGGGCGTGCGGCCCCGTCTTCCCAGATCACGCCGGAAATGTCCACATCCCAGATTTGCGCAGCGCGCCCGCGCAAGTCGTCGATCACCTTGTTGCAGGCATTGACCACCGCAATGCCGGTGGCAAAGGTGACGCGCGAACCCCCTGTGACGTGGTTGTAGCCCACCGAGGCGGTGTCGGCGACGATGGAGCGCACGCGGTCGTAGGTCACGCCGAGGGTCTCGGCCGCCATCATTGCCATTGAGGCGCGCGAACCGCCGATGTCCATGCTGCCGGTGGCAACCTCGACCGTGCCATCATCATTGATGCGCACTGCGGCTGCGGATTCGCCGCCGCCGTTGAACCAGTAGCCCGAGGCGACGCCGCGGCCCTGGTTCTTTTTGAGCGGCAAGCTGTAGGCCGGATGGGTCATCAGGGCCTGCACCGTTTCGGCGTAGCCGTCATGCGCGTGTTTGGGGCCATAGGCAGTCGGGGTGCCGATGCGGGCGGCGTTCTTGAGACGCAATTGCAAGGGGTCCATGCCGATCTTGCCGGCGAGCACGTCGAGCACGCTCTCGACCGCGAAGGCTGATATGGGGGAGCCGGGTGCACGGTAGGCCGCCGACTTCGGGCGATTGCTGACGACGTCGTAACCCACGGTGTTGACGTTCTCGATATCGTAAGGCGCAAAGGCGCACATGCAGGCGTTCATCACCGGCGAGCCGGGGAAAGCACCGGCCTGAAACTTGAACAGGCCGGTGGCGGCGGTGATCTTGCCATCCCTGCGCACGCCGATCTTGACCGTCATCGACGCACCTGATGTGGGGCCGCTTGCCTTGAACACGTCTTCACGGTTCATCATGATCTTGACCGGGTGCCCGGTCATGCGCGAGAGAAACGCCGCGACCGGCTCGACATACACCACCGTCTTGCCGCCGAAGCCGCCGCCGATTTCAGCGGGGTGTACCAAGAGGTTGCCGGTCTCCATGCCGAGCAGCTTGGCGGTGTAGGTGCGCACCACGAAATGCCCCTGGCTTGCCGACCAGAGTTCGCCATGACCGTCGCCGTCGAAACTGGCGAGGCAGGCGTGCGGCTCGATATAGCCTTGATGCACCGGCGCGGTCTTGAAACTCATCTCGACCACTTCGTCAGCCGCGGCAAAGCCGGCGTCGAGATTGCCGATCTTGAACTCGATGCGCTTGGCGACGTTCGACGGTTTGGCCGGCGGCGGCTCGACACCGCGCGTGATCATGTTGTCGAACAGCAGGGGCGCGTCGTCGCGCATCGCTTCATCCACATCGATCACATGCGGCAGCACTTCGTAATCGACGGCGATCAGGCGCAGGGCCGCTTCGGCAATCGCCGGGCTGGCCGCTGCGACCGCCGCCACCGCATGCCCTTCGTAGAGCGCCTTTTCGCGCGCCAGCACATTGCGCGTCATGTGCCAGTAGTTGACTGCCACGCGCTCGGGGCCGACGTATTCAAACGGCTGCTCTTTGAAGTCGTTGCCGGTGATCACCGCCTTCACCCCTGGCAACGCACGCGCCTTCGCAGTGTCGATCGAGCGAATGCGCGCATGCGCGTGCGGCGAGCGCAGAATTTTTGCCCACAACATGCCGGGCGCGGAATAGTCGGCGCCATACTGGGCCTGCCCGGTTACCTTGGGCACACCATCGGGCCGCACCGGACGGGTGCCAATGACTTTCATTTCCTGCTCAGCAAGATTGGTTCTGGTCAACATATTCAGCCCCCCCGCATTTCACGCGCGGCATCGAGCACCGCTTCGATAATCTTTTGATAGCCGGTGCAGCGGCACAGGTTGCCCGCCAGCCAGTAGCGCGCTTCTTCTTCGGTCGGGTCAGGATTGACCTCCAGCAGCGAGCGCGCGGCGATCAGAAACCCCGGCGTGCAGATGCCGCACTGCAGCGCTGCATGCTCCAGAAACTTGCGCTGCAGCACGTGCAAGGTTCCGCCCTCGGCCATACCCTCGATGGTGTTGATCGTCTTGCCCTGCGCTTCGACGCCGAGCATCAGGCAGGAGCACACCAGCCGCCCGTCTACCGTCACGCTGCACGCGCCGCAGTCACCCGAGCCGCAGCCTTCCTTGGTGCCGGTCATGTTGAGTTCATCGCGCAGCACATCGAGCATGGTCTGGCGCGTTTCGCACAAGAACTCGGTGGCGTTGCCGTTGATGGTGGTGATCACATGTTGCTTGGCCATGTCACTTGTCTCCCTGCGCGCGTTCCTGCGCGATCAGCGCAGCGCGCCGTGCCAGCACGCCCGCCACTTTGGTTCGAAATTCCTTGGTACCGCGTTTGTCGTCAATCGGGCGGCAGGCCGCGCGTACGGCGGCAACCAGCTTGTCGAGGGCGGCGTCATCGAGCTTGCTGCCAATCAGCGCCGCAGCGGCAGCGGGTACCAGCAGCGCGCGCTCGGCCACCGCACCCAAGCCCACGCGCGCCTGGCTGCACACGCCTTTGTCATCGAGCGTCAGGTTGATGGCGACACCGACCACCGCGATATCCATCTCGGTGCGCGGCGTGAAGCGCAGGTAGGCATCGCCCGAACGCGGCGCGCGTTTGGGCAACACAAACGATGTGACGATTTCGCCTTTGGCGAGCACATTTTTGCCCGGCCCGGCAGCGATATCCTCGACCGCCACTTCGCGCCGGCCAGCCGGCCCGAGCACGCTGGCGACGGCACCCGCCGCGATCAGCGCCGGCACGCTGTCGGCCGCCGGTGAGGCGTTGCAGACATTGCCGCCCACCGAGGCACGACCCTTGATCTGGATCGAGCCAATGAGCTTGACTGCGTCGGTCACGCCTGGCCATGCTTTGGTGAAGGCATCGTTCTCGACCAAGGCCATGCAACTCATCGCAGCACCGATGCGGTAAGCGCCGTTCTCGTTGGTCAACGCTGTCAGCTCGGCAATGCCCTTGAGATCGACCAGCAATTGCACATCGGGCGGCGCGCCATGGAGGCGCGGCCGCATCTGAATCAGCAGGTCGGACCCTCCCGCGAGCACCCGCGCCGGACCACTCGCTGCCGCCAACAGTGCCACCGCCGCACTCGCCGTGGCGGGCGCTTCATACCGGACTTCACTCATCTTGACTCCCTTGTCATGGCCCCGCTTTATTGCCTCGCCCCGGTAACTGTACCGGGCCGACGATTCTATTCGATCAGCTCGTTGGCTTTTTGGTTGAGCCGCAGAGCGTGGCTTTTTCCATCAACGCCGGCGTCTCCCGTGCTGGCGCTCCGTGACTGCTTCAGCAGGAACAGATGGGCATGGCTTGCGGGAGGCGTAGCTTGATCCGCGATGCAAAGCGATTTGCCTTCTTGCGCGAGGCCAGTGTTTCCCTCTTTGATTCCCTTTGATTCGCGAAAGGCGTTGGTGGGAGCGGGTCTTTAGGCCATGCATTGAGGAAAGTGTTGGTGGGAGCGGATTTGCAGGGATCGTGAAAATCAATTTGAACCTGGCCCGTTTGATTCCGTTCGTTTGATTCCGTTTGATTCCGCGTTTGATTCCGTTTGATTCTTTTCGAGCGGATTTGCCCCTGAAGTTTGCCGGCGGAAACGCTCAGCGCAACTGTTCGAAAAAATCCAGTATCTCGCGCCCCAAGGTTTCTTCGCCGCTGTTGAAATGCGCGACGATGGAGATGTGGTTGTGGCGCGGCAGGCGCATGTAGCGTGGCGCATGGCGGCGCGCGACGGCGAGGCGGTGGGCGAATTCGATCCCGTATAAATCAAGCAGTGGATTCTCGTATTCGGCATTCATGATGAATACCGGCAGTTTGCTTGGATTGGTCCCTCTTATCTCCAGCCCCTTTTTATATAACGCCAAGCCAAAAAATGCCAAATGCGGCATTTTGCTTGCTGCATTTCCTAAAGTATGCCATTATTGGCACATGAATGACATCGAAGAACTAGGGAAGATGTTCAAGCAGATCCGGCGGGACGCGCGGCTGACCCAGGCGCATTTTTCAACGATCTCTGGCATTCCGGTTCGGACCTTGATCCGGATGGAAGCTGGCGACAAGTCGGTTGCGATTGGCACGTACATGCGTGCCGCGAG
>JANNCZ010000358.1:0-1842 GCA_031387185.1 Burkholderiales bacterium | reverse complement strand
CGGATCTGGCCCAGTTGACTGTTCTATCGGGAAAATGACATCGCGCCGAGCAGCATTGCGGTGCCCCAGAACACTACGAGCGGTATCAGCAGGAAAACTAAGCCTACAACAAACACACGCCCGTTTCGGCCCTGCTCTCGCTGCATTTGGCGAGTGTCGAAACTGGTGAACACGTGCGGATCATCAGCTCGGCGTCGGCAATTCAAAAACACTACAGTACCAAGGACGACGTCCTGCCATTCCTCCTCAAAGAATTCGGATTTGATGGCAATGCTGGCTTGGTGTTAACGGGCGTATCTGGCCTTACGGTGGGCTTTGACTCCGAAGACGCAGTAGGGTCACCTGAAGAATCCAGGCGCGAGCGCACCCTCAAATGGCGCAAACAAGTTGACCGTGGGCCACGCGCGCGCGAATTCAGCCTTCAGGTGCGTCAGGCAGATGACTACAGATGCCTTTTCTCCGGCGAACGCTTCCCGAAACTGCCGATATTCGACTCGGCTGGAGTTGATGGTGCGCATATCCTCCCGTGGTCAGCGCATCAGTTGAATGCAGTCGCCAATGGAATCTGCCTCTGCAAGCGGTGTCACTGGGCGTTTGACAACGGATTACTTCACTTGGACTTTGATGCTGCCGCGAATGCCTATTTGCTCTCGATTCCCGGCGCGGTGGAGGCCTTGGCCAAGTCTTCAAATTTCGATCTCCATCCATTTCATGCTTCAGTCGGGCAAATAGACGTAGCAAGATTGCCAAAAAACAAAAAATTCTGGCCGTCGCCAAAATTCATACAAGAATTGAACCGTAGCGGCTGATCAACGGTTTTCCACAAACCAACGTCTCTCTAACGCAGGCGCGGCGGCATCACCCACATCATTACGCGGCTTTTCTTGTCGATGCCGACCGGTTTGTCGGGCACGTCGAGGAATTCTTCAGCCACCGGAATCCAGTCACCCATGTCCCAGTCGTGCGAGAGCACGCGCGTGCCGGGTTTGACTTCGCGTTTCAATTTGTCGCGCAGCTTGAGATTGTGCTCGGGGAGCAGATACATCGTCACTACGGTGGCGGGTGAGAGATCGACTTCGTAGATGTCTTTTTGCTCGAAGCTCGCAAGCTGTTCCAATCCGTTTTCACGCGCACGGCGGCGGCAGAGTTCGATCAGATAGCTGTCAAGGTCAATCCCGAGCGCACGAGCGCCACGCTTGGCAGCTTCCGTGACGATGCGGCCGTCGCCGCAGCCGAGGTCAATCACGTAGTCGCCGGGGCCAACCTTGGCGAGGTCGAGCATGCGCGCCACCACGTTCATCGGGGTGGCGACGAAGGGGACTTCGGGTAGGTTGTGGGACTCAGAGGCGCTTGCAACGGTGACGAGCGGCGCGTTCAAGGCTGTACCCAATGCCGTTGATCCCAGCGACGCACCCAACAGTCGTCTGCGCAGAGAATTCAATCGCATGTCAGGCCGGGAGAGGCATGTCCACCAACGGTTTTCATCGTCATGCCTCGCAGATTGGCTTGTACCAAGGGTTTTCAGCCTGCGCCACATTCAATTCGATGGCAAATTCAAGTTCAGCGCTTCTGATACTGGGTCGCACCAAACAAAATCTCCTTCGCCTTGTCGTCAAACGCGGGCTTGCGCAAGTCAGCAAGCACGGTGACGCCGCGTTGCACCGCCGGGCGTTGGCCGATGCTCTCGAACCAGCGCTTGACGTGGGGGAAGTCGTCGAGGTTCTGCCCCTGGTTTTTCCAGTTGCGCAGCCACGGCCAGATCGCAATGTCGGCAATCGTGTAATTCTTGCCCGCCATGAACGCGCCGGTCTTGGCCAGGCGGCGATCCATCACGCCATACAG
>JANNCZ010000342.1:0-14650 GCA_031387185.1 Burkholderiales bacterium | reverse complement strand
CTCAAGGGCATCAAGATTGCCGAGCGCAGCATCGATGCGATCGCCGCGCTGGGTATCGGCACCGAGGCCGAGCGCGCAGCCTGGCTGCCCTTGCTGACGCGCGTTTTTCCCGACGTGCGCCAAGGCGACCGTTTGGCTGGCGTGAGCAGCAGTGACAAGGCGTTGTTCTTCTTCAACGGCAAGGCGGCGGGCGAAATCACGGACGCAAAACTCGCGCGTGCGTTCTTCGCGATTTGGCTCGATGCACGCACCAGCGCGCCAACGTTCAGAGCGCGCCTGCTCGGACTCGACAAGTGACATTGGCGGCGACCGCACCAAGCATGGCGCCTGCGCCCACAGGGCTGCCTGGCCGCGCGCAGGTGTGGGCTTACGCGCTGTTGGGGTTGCCGCTGGCCTTTGCCGCGCTGCCGCTCTATGTGTACGCACCGAAGTTTTATGCGGGCCTTGGTCTTTCGCTCGGCGCCGCTGGCGCGCTGTTGCTGGCCGCGCGCCTCGCCGATGCCTTCATCGACCCGTTGCTGGGCGCGTGGTCTGATCGCGTGCAGCAGCGCAGACGTTTCATCGCGCTGTTCCTGTTGCCGCTGGCGGCGGGCATGGTGATGCTGTTTCATCCGCAGCTCGCGAGTGAGACCGGGCTTGCGCTGTGGTTTGGCATGTCGCTCGCCGTGGTGTATCTGGGTTTCTCGGCTGCCAATATTGCGTATCAGGCCTGGGGCGCTTGCATCACCAGCGACGCACATCAACGTACCGTCGTTACCGCGAGCCGTGAAGGTCTGGGCCTCGCGGGCGTGGTGCTGGCCTCGCTGTTGCCGCAGGCGCTCGCGCCGGGTGTTGCTGCGGTTGCGACCGGTGCGGCGAGTGCGACCAGTGCTGCCACCCTTGCAGTGGAGGCCGGGTTGCCGGCCACAAGTCTGGTGTTTGTCGTGCTGCTGGCATTGTGTGCGGTTATCACCTTGCGCTTCGCGCCCGCTGGTATGGCTGCCGGTAATATGACTGAGAGCCGCTCCAGGAGCCATTCTTCAGGAGGTCTCTGGATGGCGCTCGCGAGCGCACGCATGCGCCGCCTGCTTGCTGTGTTCGCGCTCAACGGCATCGCCTCAGCGCTACCGGCTACGTTGTTCTTGTTTTTCGTGGCCGACGTGCTGCGGGCAGAGGCAGCGAGTGGCCGGCTGCTGGCACTCTATTTCGTGACCGCCGCCCTTACGCTGCCGCTTTGGGTGCGCGCTGCACAACGCTTTGGCAAGCGCCAGGCGTGGCTGGCCTCGATGGCGCTGGCCGTCGCCGCATTCGCGTGGGCTTATCTGCTCGGGCCGGGTGATACGTTCGCATTCGCGATCATCTGTGCCGCATCCGGGGCCGCACTCGGTGCTGATCTTGCGCTGCCGCCCGCTCTGTTGGCTGATGTGATCGAACGCGACCAATCAAGCGGACGCGAAGGCGCTTACTTCGGCGTTTGGAATCTGGTGACCAAGCTCAATCTCGCGCTCGCTGCCGGTCTTGCCTTGCCCGCCTTGCAGTGGGCGGGGTATCAGCCCGGCTCGCTTACGGCGGGGGCTGGTGCGTTTGCCGCAGGGGCTGCTGCGCTTACCGGAGGGGCTGCTGCGCTTACCGGAGGGGCTGCTGCGCTTACCGGAGGGGCTGCTGCCTTGGCACTGGCCTATTGCCTGGTGCCGTGCGTGCTCAAGCTGTGTGCCGCTGCGCTGCTGTTCAAATCCGATTTCAACGCTTAAGGAAACATCATGCTTCGCCCCATTCGCAGTCTTGTTTTGCTCGCCGCCACCCTGCTGCTGTCCGCCTGCGCCAGCGTGCAGCCCGACGCCTATCGGGACGAGAAGCCAGTGCTTGAGCTGGATCGCTACTTCAACGGCACCATCGATGCGTGGGGCATGTTTCAGGATCGTTCCGGCAAAGTCATCAAGCGTTTCACGGTGGTACTGCGCGGTACCTGGACCGGCGACACCGGCGTGCTCGATGAAGACTTCACTTACTCCGACGGCACGCGCGAGAAACGCGTGTGGACGCTCAAGAAACTCCCCGGTGGCCGCTACACCGGCACCGCAGCCGATGTGCTCGGCGAAGCACAGGGCCAGGCGGCGGGCAATGCCCTGCGCTGGGGCTATGTGCTCAAACTGCCGGTAGACGGTAAAGTGATTGAAGTCGATATGGATGACTGGATGTATCTGGTGGACGACAAGGTGATGATTAATCGTGCGTACATGAGCAAGTTTGGCTTTCGCCTCGGCGAAGTCACGCTCTCGTTCACCAAGCGGCCCTGAGCGGCCTTCAGTGCCCCTCAAGCCCCTTCGCACCCCCTTTGCACCCACGAGCGGAACACAGCCATGTCACTCAACCCTCCCATCCGCGACTGGCATGGCAAACGTGTGTGGATCATCGGTGCCTCCACCGGCATCGGCGCGGCGCTGGCACAACGCCTCGCGCGTGAGGGCGCGCGGCTCGCGCTGTCGGCACGCTCGCAAGACAAACTCGCCGCGCTCGCTGTGGGCATGCCCGGCGCGCTGGTGTTGCCGCTTGACGTGCGCGATGCCGCCGCGCTGGCCGGCGCCTATGCCACCATCGTGGCCGAGTGGGGCGGTGCGGATGTGACGCTGTTCAACGCCGGCACCTACTCACCGATGAGCGCCACAGCATTTGATCTCGCGCACATGAACGAGCACTTCGCGATCAACTATCACGGCGTGACCAACGGCCTCGCAGCGATCCTGCCGGATTACCTGGCGCGCGCTGCCAGCCATCCGTGCATCGCCATTGTGTCGAGCGTCGCGGGTCTGCGCGGTTTGCCGTTGGCGCTGGCCTACGGACCATCGAAGGCAGCGTTGATCAATCTGGCCGAGACGCTCTATCTTGATCTGGCCCCGAAAGGGATTGCCGTCACGGTGATCAACCCAGGCTTTGTGGATACGCCACTCACGCGGCAAAACACCTTCAAGATGCCCGCGCTGATTTCGGCAGAAGAGGCTGCCAAGCACATCGTTGCCGGCTTTGCCGCCGGGGATTTCGAGATGCATTTTCCCAAGCGGTTCACGCGCTGGCTGCACACGCTGCGGTTGTTGCCCTATACCGCTTACTTTGCATTGATCGGCAAGGCAGTGAAACCGTGATCACACTTACGGGCACGAACACAAGCACAACCTCCAGTACGAGCGCCAGCACGAGCGAAGCGGCGCGAACCGCGCCGCTGCAACGTGTCATCGCGTTTTACGAGACGCTCGATGCCGCAGCGGTGGCGCGTGTCAGCACCGTCTATAGCGACGACGCGACGTTCAAAGACCCGTTCAACGAAGTGCGCGGCGTCGCAGCGATAGCGCGCATCTTTGAACACATGTTTGTCCAGGTCGATGCGCCGCGCTTTGTGGTGCTCGATGCGATAGAGCAAGGCAGCGGTGCGTTCCTGACCTGGGAGTTCCGCTTTCGCATGAAGCGTTTTGACACCGCCACTACACAGGTGATTCGCGGCGCCACGCATTTGCGCTTCGCCGCTGACGGACGCGTCGCCATGCATCGCGACTATTGGGACGCAGCGGAAGAACTTTACGAAAAGCTGCCGGTGCTGGGCAGCCTGATGCGCTGGTTACGGCGGCAGGCTGGTTAGCGCAGGGGCGGCGCACCCGTAGCACATCCGTACCACCCCATAGCTAAGTGAGGCGCGACGGCGCGGCGCACTTGGGCGCCGCCCGGGCCAGGCTACTTCTTGCTGTTGTCTTCCGCCTTGCGCGGCGCGACAGTGATGTATTCAAACACCTTGACCACCTGCTTGACGCCACTGGTGCGCGCTGCGACTTGCGCTGCACGATCACCTTCTTCGCGCGTCACCAGGCCCATCAGGTACACCACGCCGCCTTCGGTGACCACCTTGAAGGCATTGGCCAGTACATCTTTGTCGTCGACAAAATTGCCCTTGACCTTGCCGGTGAGGATGGCGTCATTGGTGCGCGCACCGATCGATGACACCCCGGCAACTTGCAACTCATTGACAATCGAGGCGACGTTCTCAACGCCACCAGCAATGCGCTCGGCGTCGATCTTTGCGGCTACGTCGGGCACTTCACCCGTGAGCAGCACCTTGCGGTTGAAGCTCGTGACATTGACATTGGCACGATTGCCGAAGCGTTCGCTGATGCGCCCTTCCGCCTTGAGAATGATCGATTTGTCTTCGGTCTGCGCGCCAAGGGTGCGGCGGTCGTCGGCCGACAGCGCGCCTGCTGCGATGCCGCCGGCGATCACCGGGATACAGCCCTGCATCACCGGTACCAGCAACGCCAACACCAGCAAGGGAGCAAACCGTAGAGGGCGGATGGTCATCAGTCTTCTCCGAGCAGTGAATAATCGATGCCGTCACACAGACAGTGGATCAGCGTAAGGTGCGTTTCCTGGATGCGCGCGGTGCGGTCGGCCGGTGCGCGCAGTTCGACGTCGGCAGCGGCCAAAAGTTTCGCAACGGCACCGCCGTCTTTGCCGGTCAGGGCCACCACGCGCATTTCGCGCGCGTGTGCGGCTTCGATGGCGGCCAGCACATTGCCCGACTTGCCGCTGGTCGAGATCGCCAGGAGCACATCGCCCGGGCTGCCGATGGCTTCCACTTGTTTGGAAAACACCTGCCGGTAGTCGTAATCGTTGGCGACTGCGGTGAGAATCGAGCTGTCGGTCGCGAGCGAGATCGCCGCCAGACCGGGGCGCTCGCGCTCGAAGCGGCCCACCAGCTCTGCCGCGAAGTGCTGCGCATCGCCCGCCGAGCCGCCGTTGCCGCACGCGAGTATTTTGCCGCCATTCATCAAGGAGGCCACCATCAACTCGACTGCCGCTGTGACGGGTGCTGGCAGCGTGTCCGCAGCCTTGCGTTTGACCTCGCTGCTGGCGAGGAAATGTTCGCGCATGCGTGCCTGTAATTTCATCGGGTGATTATAACGGCGCAGTGTGGCGCAACACCCTGCTTCGGCTGCGCTTGCAACGGTTCGCAGCTTGCGCCGGCAGACGTATTCCCAGAGCGCAGCGCGAGTTTGCGGCGCGTTATCGCGGGCGTTTTCTCAGAGCGTAAACGCGCTTTTGATCCACTCGATGCGACTGTCGTCCTGACTGCTCAAGAGCACGCAGTCGAAGCGGCAGAGCGCATTCGCCGCATGCTTCTGCGTCATCAAATAATGATGCGCCGCCGCGATCAGGCGCGACTGCTTGTGCGCGTCGATGCTCTCGGCGGCGCTCACCAGCGCGTTGCGCCCACGCGAGCGCACTTCAACGAACACGATGGCATCGCCATCCTGCATCACCAGATCAATCTCGCCCATGCGGCAGCGGTAGTTGCGCACGATGACGCGCAGGCCCTGCGCTTCGAGATGCAGGCAGGCGCGCCGCTCAGCCGCCGCACCGCGCTGCAGATTGGGTTCGCGGCGCAGGTAGGTCATGACCGGCGGGCGCAGGGCAACAGGTTTGGCAGTTGCCGCGCGGCGTACCGTGCGCAGGCTGCAGCACAAGGCCCGCTATTTGATCGCACTGACTTCGCCGTCACGATACTGAGCCTGGATCGGTTCGCGCTCGATCACGCCCACGCCAACCCGCAGGCGGCCGGTGACGCCATCGAGATCAAACGCCGCGCGCCCGCGCATCATCTCCAGCGCGACACGGTAGGCATCGATGCCGAGCGCATAGAGGCGGTCAAGATCAGGGGCAAGCGGGGCCTCGGGTTGCGCGAAGCCAAACGCCGCACGGTCCGCTTGATGCAGCCAGGGCATGTCCACAAAGCGGATGCCGTTGAGGTCGTGAAACTTTTTCGCATCGCTCGCCGGTGGGCCGCTGTAGACCTGTGAGGTCGCGATCACCGTGGTGTTGCGGCCAAGGTAAGGGCGCAACAAACGCGCACGGTCCGTGTCGGTAGCGAGAAACACGGTGGCTGCGCGCGCGCGCTCAATGCTCTGGCGCACACGTGCCAGGCTGCCGCTGAACTCGACCGTTTCCGCAATGTTGCCGCCCAACTGCGTCCATGCTGCATTGAACGCGGCCGCTGCGCGCTTGTGTAAGGGAGAACTGGTGGTAACCACAACCGCGATGCTTGCGTCAGGCCGGTACACGGCGCGCGCAGCGCTGCCGGCTTCATGCTCAATGCTCAGCGCCAGTGCGCGCATCTGCGCAGGCAAAGGCTTGGCAATCGACGCGGTGCCGGACGCATCTGCAGGCACCTCCGGCAAATTGAGCACCAGCGTTGGCACCGTCAGTGTTTCGCCGAGCAGAGCCGATACTTCGCCGCGCGTGAGCGGCCCGACGACGACGAGTGCTTTGGCGGTGGCTTCGCGGTACGCGGCGCGCGCACGTTCGGGTGAGCCATCGGTATGGATCACGACGACAACGGCTGCGTCCTTGCCCGCCGCGCGCGCAGCCATGAAACCCGCGCGCGTGACTTCCGCCGCGCGCGCAAATGCGGCGGCGTTGACCGGCAGGATCAGGGCGATACCTTGACGTACCTCAGTTGGCGCAGGCGCTGGGGCGGCGGCGGCGGGCGCCAGCGCGGAGGTTGCGGCGGGCGGCGCGACTGCTGAAGGTGCTGCCGCAGACGGTGCTGCGATTGCCGGCGCTGCGATTGCCGGTGCCGATGCGGACGGTTGCGGCACGGTGTTCGGTGCGGGCGGAACCAGTGTCGTAGCGGCAGGTGCAACCGGGGCCGCTACGGGCGCAGGTACTGGCGCTGATACAGGTGATGCTGGCGGCAGCGGTTCAGAAGCCGGCCCCGGTTGTTGCGCGGGCAGAACGCGCCCGAAAAAATCGCGCAGGGCACCGAAAGGATTGAACCCGCTTTGCGTGCCGTCCTGCTTCGGCGTTGGTTTGTCCGCAGCCGCACTTGCCGCCGTGTCCTGGGCCGCGCACAATGCGGGCATCGCGGCGAAAACACCGCACAACGCACCACACATCAGGAAATGCCGTACATGCCGCTCGGTGACCACAAGAACTCCCGGACACAACAGCCACAGGACGTATCGGGTGACGCGCGCGCGACAGCAGAACCTCACCCATCGCACGCCTCGTCTTTGCTGGCACCGCACACTGCGGAGTCAGCGGCAGCGGAGTTTCCCTCTGCCGATGCCACTTCCGCCGCAATCAGCGCATTGCCAAAATCATTATATGTGGTGGCCACTCCACTCGGTCACCTCGATGACATCACGCTGCGTGCCATCACGACACTGCGCAGTGTCGACGTGATCGCCGCCGAAGACACCCGCACCTCGGCCACACTGCTGCGCCATCACGGCATTGCCACCAAGACCATCGCCGCCCATCAGCACAATGAAATGGCGGCGGCGGCGCGCATCGTCGCGCTGTTGCAGGAAGGCAAAAGCGTGGCCCTCATCAGTGACGCCGGCACGCCCGCCGTGTCCGATCCCGGCGCGCGCATCGTGCGCGCGGTGCGTGACGCCGGGTTTGCGGTGGTGCCGGTGCCGGGCGCGAATGCGCTCGTGGCAGCGCTGTCGGCGTCCGGCTTCGAAGGGCCGTTTCATTTCGCCGGATTTCTGCCACCGAAGCGTGGCGCCCGTGTGGCGGCATTACACGCCTTGAGCGCGCTTGCCGCGACACTCGCGCTCTACGAAGCGCCGCATCGCATTCTCGACCTGGCCACCGATATCGGCACCGTGTTCGAGCCCGCACGCCGCGTGGTGATTGCACGCGAACTGACCAAGCGGTTCGAGACCATTCATGCCTGTGGCGCGAGCGAGTTGCACGCCTGGCTCGCCGCCGATGCCAATCAGCAGCGCGGCGAATTTGTGGTGCTGATCGAAGCCGCGCCGCCGCGCGCTGCCGGGCTGGATGAGGAAGCACGCCGCGTGCTCGCACTATTGCTCGAAGAGATGCCGGTGAAAACGGCGGCGGCACTGGCGGCGCGTATTACCGGACAATCGAAAAACGATTTGTACGCGCAAGCGCTGGTGCTGAAGAACGCCTCGTAGGCGTTCAGCGGCGCAGTGATGAGGTGCTGTCCTACGGTGCCGCCGCTGACGCGCCCCTGAGCGGCTCGCCGGAACAACCGCACGCTGGTTCGCCGCTGCATGACTCGCGACACCGCAACTGCGCCGTTATCGCAGTACAAACACCGGTTTGAGTTGCAAGGTCTCGCGAATTTTCTCGGCGATCTTGCCGGCGTCGTCGCGGTTTTTGTATGGCCCCACCTGCAGACGGTGCAGGTTGTTGCCGGACACCACGAAAATGGCTTCAGTCAACCACGCCAGTTGTGGCGACACACGCGTGCGGAAGCTCTCTGCATTCTCGCGCGCTCCGAACGCGCCGATCTGTAGATACACGCCGTCGGGCTGGGTGGTGGTCGGCAGGTTGACGGTGGCGGGTTCTGGCGTTGCAATAACCGGCTGCGAGGTGGCCGCAGAGCCGCTCTGGGAGCCAGTTTGCGGTGGGTCATCGCCAGAAGCGTTGGTGGAAGCGGGTTTCGGCGCAGGTGCTTGTGCGATTTGAGGCGGGGCTGCGGGTTTGGCTGCGGGCGCACCTGCCGCCGCACTGCCCGTGCCGTTCGCACCAGCCGCACCTCCACCACCACCCACACCGCCACCACGATTTGCCGCCACCAGCGTGCGATCCCCGGCGCGCACGCGTGCGACATCGACCAGCGTGCTGCCCTGATTGACGTAGTCGAGCTTGAGCGCGGCGGTGTACGAGAGATCAATCACGCGATCTGAATGAAACGGCCCGCGGTCGTTGACTCTGACCACCACGCTCCTGCCGTTGGTCACGTTGGTGACGCGCACGTAACTCGGTATCGGCAGCGTCGGGTGCGCCGCCGTCATCGCATACATGTCGTACGGCTCGCCAGACGAGGTTTTCTGCCCGTGAAACTTGCGTCCATACCAGGAGCCGATGCCGCGTTGGGAGAACGGCCGCTCATCGGTGATCGGCGTGTAGGTTTTGCCGAACACCACATAGGTGCGATTGGTCGCGCTGCGCAGCGGCGGCTCGTCCTTTGGCACGGCGTCGGGCGTGGCTTCGAGATTGGGCGGCGCGCTGTCGCCGGGGCCGTCGTCCTGGTAGTAGGCGCCACCACGCCGCTGCACCACTGGCGCCGGGGCAGGCACGCCACTGCCCGCGGTTGAGCCGGGTGGCGTACTGCGCGCAGGCGGGGCTTCGCTGCGCGGGGATGGCTCGGTGCGCGAACTGCCGAACGGATTGAGCGCGCCGCAGGCGCTCAACCACAAGGCGATCGCTACCGGAGCAGCGCGCGTCAAGAGGAGCATGTCAGTATTTGAATCCGCGATGCAGCGCCACCACACCGGCGGCGAGATTGAAATAGTCAACGTGGTCAAAGCCCGCGCTGGTCATCATTTGTTTGAGCGTGTCCTGATCCGGATGCATGCGGATCGACTCGGCCAGGTAGCGGTAGCTCGCATCATCGTTCGCCACCTTTTTGCCGAGCCACGGCAAGAGGCTGAACGAGTACAGGTCATACGGCACCTTGAGCGGTGCCCACACCTTGGAAAATTCCAGCACCAGCAATCGCCCGCCAGGTTTCACCACGCGCTGCATTTCCGCCAGCGCTTTGTCCTTGTGCGTCATGTTGCGCAAACCGAAGGCGACGCTGACGATATCGAAATAATCATCGGGGAATGGCAGCTTCTCGGCATCGCACTGCACTGCCGGCACAGACATGCCCTTGTCGGTGAGGCGGTCGCGGCCGGTGCCGAGCATCGAACCATTGATGTCGGTGAGGATCACCTCACCACGCGGTTTGTCCTCTACAACGCGTCTTGGCGCAGAGCCGTTGGAAGTGTGGCTCCCGTCGCGCTCGCCTGCCGCACTCATGCCGCCCGCATTGACCGCGCGCGCAAATGCGAGTGCGAGATCACCCGTGCCGCCGGCCACATCGAGCACGCGCTGACCGGGGCGCGCAGCGGATTGGGCAATCGCAAAGGCCTTCCACGCACGATGCAGCCCGAGCGACATCAAGTCGTTCATCACATCGTATTTCTGCGCGACCGACGCGAACACTTCGCGCACCTTCGCCGCTTTGTCTTCCTCGCGGACGGTCTGGTAGCCGAAGTGGGTGTCGCTCATGAGGTGTGCGGGCTGCGGCGCGTGACTGGCTGGATGAGCAAGCGGCTTCGCGTACGGGAGGGCGTCAGGCCGTGCCGGTCACAGCTTGTGCTTGGTGCCCAGGGGTGCGACCACTGCGGGAGCGGCGGGTGCGGTATTGGGCGCAGCCTTGGGCGCGGCTTTTGGCGCTGCCCCGGCGCTTGCGCCCTCTGCGGCCACGGCATGCAGTGGCGCGTGATGATGAATCTGCGCTGACGGTTTGGCCGCAGCCCCCGGCACGGCGTCGCGCGATGCGCCGGCTTTGGCCAGACGCTTCTCGTAGTCGGCCCACAGCGTGTCATGGTTGACGCCGATGTCGTAGAGGTAATCCCACGAGTAAATGCCGGTGGCGTGACCGTCGGAGAACGTGGGTTGCAGCGCGTAATTGCCGACCGGCTCGACGGTGCTCAGATCCACATCGCGCTTGCCCACTTGCAAAGTCTCCTGCCCCGGCCCATGGCCGCGCACCTCAGCCGAAGGGCTCATCACGCGCAAAAATTCGAACGAATAGTCAAAGCGCGCACCATCCGAAAACGCCACCTCGAGGCGGCGGCTCATCTGATGCACCTTGATATCGGTGGGGAGCGGTGAGTCTTTGGTGAGTCCGGCCATGATGGGCGACGATTGTACCCGCAGGCACCCACTGATACTCGCAGTGTCCCTCTGTTTTTGCAGTGGTGCTGCCTGCACCTGCGGCCCGGGACGGCTCAGGGCGTGTGCGCCGCCTCAATCATTTCGAAATCAGTGCCACGCCGTTTGAGCGGGCCGAGCAACCAGCGTTGAGTCTCTTTACCCATCTGTATTTCTATGGTGCGGCCCGGTTTGTACCAGCCCTGCGGCGTGATCAGTACGCGCCCCTCTGCTTCGCCGCCGCATAAAAAAGCCGCTGTCCAGCGCTGTGCACCGGCGGCGTTGATGCCGGTGAGACGCACTGCCACGGCGGTGGGTGCGGGCGCGAGCAGTTCAATACCGGCTTCGAGCGTGCTGGCGCCGCCTGCGGCATCAGCGGTACCACTGGCACCCGAGACACCCGAGGCACCCGAGGCACCCGCAGGTTGCTCTGCACACCAGCGCAATTCGGCCAATTGCGCCGTGCTGTCGCTGCCGCGCGCGCTGCTGCGCAACGCAAAGAGTTGCCCCGGCTTGCAACGTGCGCCACCGCCGTACGCTCGGCCCATGCGCGCACCGCCCGCGCTGTGGTCGAGACTGCGCCAGGACTCGAACTGTTGCTGCGCCTCGCGCACCTGGCGGTCGCGGCGCATGTGGCCACCGCCCTGAAACACGAACATTTCGTTAAAGCGGCTGCGGCTGGTGGCACCGGCTTCTTCGTTCGCTGTGAACGGATCGCCACTGATGAGGCAGACCATTGCGTCAAACCCGCCTGCTGCCGAGCAGGGCGCCACGGTGAGGTCGGCGGTACCAGATCCGGTGGCAGCTGCAGGCAAGGTGGCCGGTGTGGTGCGCGGGTAACGGCGTCCGAAATCTTCCGCGCACCAGAGACCGTGCAAGCGCGTCAGCAGTTTGTCCGCTCCGCTCGCCGGAAACGATGCAGGCAGTTTCAACTCGCTCGCGCCCTTGCCCAGCCCCAACAGATGAATCCGTTTGCGCAGGCTGCGCGACAGTGCCGTCACGTCCATAAAATAAATTTGCCCGCCCTGATGCAGGATGCGGATGCGCTGACGCGCAGGTTCATCCGATGGCGGCAGGTCTTCGCGCGTGAGCGCGCGCGCAAGGCCCGAGGGCATCCAATTGACGGCGAGTTTGCTCTCCCAGATTGTGGCCAACTCAAACGCGCACTCGCGCTCGCGGCCGGGCAGCAATCCGCCGCTGGTGCCAGTGAGTGCCAGCAGCAGTGCGCGCTGCTGCACTGAGGCCACGGTCACGGTGTGTTTTGGATGCAGGCTGTCAGGTACTGTCGAGTCAAGCACGCCGTGCTCGCGCGCCGCCGCTGCGTACATTGCCAGCGCCGCCGCTGCGCTGCCATCGAGAACCTGCCCGGCGCGCAGGGTACCCTTGATGCGTTCGCAGGCAAGGTCAGCGGCGCGCGCCAGACACAGCGCAAGATGCGAGCGCAAAGTGCCGTCCCCCGCCGCCGCGGAACGGGCGCATTGCCAATAGCAGGATTCGAGCTTTTGCCACAATGACGCAGCATGGACATAGGCGGCGCGCTCGGCCTGGGCCAGCGGCAGCGCCTTGCCGGCGTAGCGTTGCCCGTATTGCGCATCAACCTCGACGCGCTGGGTACGAATGGTTTCCAGAATGTCGAGGCGCTTGCGCAAACCCAGCCCGTTGTCTTCAAGCGCATCGAGCAGCGATTCAAGTGCATGATGCGCGGCGCGCGCATCGGTGAGCGGCAGTTCGCGCAGCCAGGCACGCGCGGCGTGTGCGTCCCCGACAGCCGGACGCTGGTTAAGCATAAATTCACTGTGCAACATATTGATCTCCAAGGCGATGGCGGAAAGCGCATCACCGGTATCTGCGGCACGCTTGCCGTGATATGACAATGGCATACTAAGCCTGATGCGGCACGCGCCGCAAGCGCACTTTCGAAAGGATTTGTAAGGCTCGTGACAAATGTCACGGCAGTGAGCGGTACTTGTGCACGCGGAGCCACATTGACCGACGAACGGTTGGTGCTGGCGCCGATGCGGTGGTGTGGCGCGATGTGCTGCTGGAGCGGCGCCAATGCGCTGCCGCGCCGATGCCAAGCAAGTCAAAAGCCGCCCTGAAGGCGGCTTTTTGACGTGCTTCGTCTACCCGCTATTCGTTTAAAGAGGTCATTGGCTGCGGCGTCTAAAGTGCGCGCGAATGACCAGGCATCGCTTCAACTAAAGTCGAGCGACTCGGTGGCTTGACCGCCAGGGCCAAACAATTCGGGGTTGAGACCGCGGGCAATCAACAGTCCGATGTAGTCGGCACTCTCCAGACTGCGGAACTTGAACAGAATGGCGCGCCCTTTGCCCATGCGCAAGCGCACACCGTCCTTGTACAGATTGATTTCTTCGGGCTTGTCGTAGGCAAACGAGGTGATCTTGTCTGCGCCCTTCATGACGAAGCGCACGCTCGTCATGATGAGGTGGCCTTCCGCCACCGGCGTCGCTCCCTTGAGCGGCAACGTATACGGTGCCGCCGAGCCGGGCTGATAGGCCACTTTGGGCGGCAATTTGAGTCCGACCCCCGCTGGGCCGCCCGGGTCGTCAGCTTCCAACCCAATCGCAATTTCCGCCCAGTGCGCAATCTCGCCTTCAGCCAGCTTGAGGCCGCGCATGACGACGTTTTGCGCCGAAATTTCCGGAAACTTGCCCGCGCGCATGTCGGTGAGGATGCGCATGCGCCCAAGCTCGACCTTGGTCTGCGCGATCTGCTGATCCTTGAGGCCGAGGAAGGCCTGGATGCGCTGCAATTCTTTCTCTTCCGCTTCCGAGAGCGCGCCCTGCTTCATCATCGCATCGGCCGCCGTCTGATACTGCTCGCGCCGCACCATGGTGAAGTCTTGCGAAGCCGCAGTCACATCAAGCTCGGTCTTGAGCTTTTCGAGGCGCGCCATTTTGTCGGCGGTAAGCTTGCCGTCGGCGACGGCTTTCTTCACTTCTTCACGGTAGGTAACCTTGTTGGCGGCTTCCTTCTTGCCAAACAGCATGTCCTTGAGACCCATGATCCTGCTCCCTCTGGTGTTGTGACGGCGTGTCGTGTTTTGGACTGTCGTATGTCTGCGTGGCGGCAGCGCACTTTACTGCGGCGCCGGGTTTACGGTCGATTGGTTTACGCAGCGCCGCCATAGGTGCAGCGCTCGAATTCGCCACCGCGCTCAATCAGATCGAGCAGCGTGATGCGCCACGGCTTGTCGGCATGGACTTCAAGCACCTTGCCGGTCTTGAACCAGCCAGCCGGCATCAGCACTGAGTCAGGCGTCTTGAGCATCTCCACCGCAGGCATCAAAAAGCCTTGATGAAATTTTTCCTTGGCAGCGTTGATGCCGGTGGGGCGCAACCCCACCGGCATCGGCGTGCCGGGGATGGCGCGCACCCCCGCCATGATCTGGTCATCGGTGAGCCATTGCACCCAGCGCACGGTGCCGAGCATGAACATTTTGGCCCCGGCCGGCCGCGCCGCCAGCAAGGTGCCGGCCGCGATGCGGTGGCCATGCACGGCCTTGGCGCGCACCATGCGCATGCCGGCCAGACTCTCGTCGCGCAGTTGCCACTGCTCCATCGCATAACCATGCATCTGGCTGTATTCGTCTTCGTCACGCGTGGCAATGCGCCCAAAGGTAGCGATCTCGGCGCGCTGCTTGGCAGTCAACTCGGTGGGGATACCGGGCTGCTTGAACGGTTTGCCCGAGAGGTAATAGTGCATCACCTCCAGCCCCACCGCGACCAGGGTGTCGCTGGTGGAGGGGCGGCGCGCGGCATTGCGGTCCACGCGGCCATCACACCAATGCTGATAGAGCGTGATGAGCTGCTGCTCGCAATGCGGCATGACGCAGTCTTCACCCAAGCCCAGATTGACCGGCGTCTCGCCTTTGCGCAGCAGGATCACGCGATTCTTGATCGACAGCGACACATCGCCAATGTCGATG
>JANNCZ010000334.1:0-2302 GCA_031387185.1 Burkholderiales bacterium | reverse complement strand
TCGGCGGGCAGGTGGTCAGCTCGTTCAACTCTATTGGCACCGCAATGCCGCATCTTAAAAGTGGCCGCGTGCGTGCGCTCGCGCTGGTCGGTGCGGTGCTCTCCAAGGTGATGCCAGAGGTGCCAACCTTTGGTGAAGCGGGCGTGTCCAAGCTCGACACCAGCGGCTGGTTCGGCATGTTCGCGCCGGCCGGCACGCCGCGCGCCATCGTTGAAAAGATCGCGGTCGACACCGCCGCCGTGCTGGCGCTGCCCGAGATCGCCGATAACCTGCGCGCGCAAGGGTTGGAGCCAACCGCGCTCGGACCCGATGCCTTCGCGCGCTTCATCAAGGAAGACCTGGTGCGCTGGAAGACCTTGACCCAAGAATTGGGCATACGCGCCGAGAATTGAGCTTCGAAGTGAACCTCATCGCAGCGACAGACCGAAGGAGAGAGCATGGCCCGTCTTGACGGCAAAGTGGCATTCATCACCGGCGCAGCGGCGGGCATTGGCCGCGCCACGGCCATCCTGTTTGCGCGTGAAGGCGCGCGCGTGGCGGTGGCCGACATCAACCTTGCTGCGGCCGAAGAGGCTGCACACCTTGCGGGCCACGGCGCCATCGCGATCAAGACCGACGTGAGCGATGAGGCCAGCATCAGCGCGGCGATTGCCGCTACTGAAGATAAGTTCGGCCGCCTCGACATACTGCACAACAATGCGGGCGGCTCGACGCCACAGGACAACAATGTGGTTGAAGCGCCCATCGAGGAGTTCTGGCGCGTCATCAGGCTCGACCTGTTCGGCACCTTTCTCGGCTGCCGCCATGGGATTCCGGCACTGATCCGCTCGGGCGGCGGCGTGGTCATCAACATGACCTCCAACATGGCGCTGATGGGTGTGCCCGGGCGCGATTGCTACACGGCGGCCAAGGGCGGGGTAGCGGCGCTGACGCGTTCGCTTGCCGTCGAGTTCGCCGCGCAGCGCGTGCGTGTCAACGCCATCGCTCCTTCAGCCACCATGACCGAGCGCCTGAAAAAACTGGTGCAACTGAACCCGGCAGTGAACAAGCTGGCCGAGTCACACTTGCTGGGCGAGATTGAACCCGGCGACATCGCCAACGCCGCGCTCTTCCTCGCCTCGGACGAATCGCGCGCCATGACCGGGCAGATCATGGCGGTCGATAGCGGCGTGACGATTTATTGAGATGCGCGTGATGGCGGTGGGTACGTCCCCGGCGGATGCGTCCCCCTGGGATACGTGCCAAGCGCCGCTCCCACCAACGGCCTTGGGCCGATAGCCATCCACGCACTGGGAGCGCCACGACTGGCAGCACTCCCGCTCTGCCGGTTTACGCCGCGCGCGCTACCTGGTTGCGCAACACACCGATTTTTTCCAGCTCGCTCTCGATCACATCACCCGGCTGGCAATAGCCCTTGGCGGGCACCAGCGTTTCGCTGCCATCGCCGCCGACCCACTTGCCGCCCAGCTCGGCATCGACCGACCAAGCGGTGCCGCCCGGCGTGCCGGTGATGATTATCATGCCCGGCTGCAGAGTCATGTTGGCCGAGAAGAAGTGGATCAAATGCGCGCATGAGAAGATCATGTTGGCGGTAGAGGACGACTGGCGCAGCTCGCCGTTGATGCGGGTGCGCAGGCGCAGGTTTTGCGGGTCGCCGATTTCATCTGCGGTGACGATGCAGGGCCCGGTCGGTGCCGAGGTCTCGAAGCATTTCGAGCGGCCCAGCTCATACCAGGTGAAACCCTGCGGGTTGACACGCACCTGGCGGTCGCGCGCGGTGACATCGTTGACGATGGTGTAGCCGAACACGTGCTCCAGCGCACGCTCGACCGGGATGTGGCGGCCCGGCTTGCCGATGACGATGGCCAGTTCGGTTTCGGCGTCGAGTTTTTTGGTGAACTGCTCGTCGTAAATGATGTTGTCGCCGTGCCCGATCACGCAGTCTGATGTCTTGACAAAAAACTCCGGCTCCTTGCCCGAGATCGGCGTGTTGGCTTTTTCTTTGTTGTGGTCGGTGTAGTTGCTGCCGCTGCACAGCATGGTGCCGGGGGTAATTGGCGCAGCGAGCTTGGCGCTGGCGAGCGGCAGGCGTGCCGAGGCGGGCGCACTCTTGACGACGGCTTCGGCCGCCGCGCGCGCTGCCGCGCCACCCTTGATGAAGGCGAGGCAACTGGCGAAATGCGCACGCGATGCGTCGTTGCCCGCTGCGGCGGCATCAACGATGTCGTTGCCATCGATGAAACCCAAGCGCTCTTGTCCATCCTTGCGAAACGTAACCACTTTCATGACGCTCTATGCTCCC
>JANNCZ010000304.1:0-6641 GCA_031387185.1 Burkholderiales bacterium | reverse complement strand
TTCAATCGCAACCGGGCCGCGCTCGGCTTTGCCGATCATCGAAATCAATCCGGTTTCACCCAGCATCATCTCGGTGAATTTGTCCATGCGCGTTGACGTGGTGGGGCCGGCCGGGCCGACCACTTCGTCGCGCACCGGGTCAACCGGGCCGACGTAATAGATCACGCGGTTGGTGAAATCGACTGGCAGCTGCTCGCCCTTGGCGAGCATGTCGGCGATGCGCTGGTGCGCGGCATCGCGGCCAGTGAGCATCTTGCCGTTGAGCAGCAGGGTATCACCCGGTTTCCATGACGCCACTTCGGTCTTGGTGAGGGTGTTGAGATCAACGCGTTTGCTTTTCTCGACATCCGGCGTCCAGTTGACTTTGGGCCAGTCGTCGAGCGAGGGCGGCTCGAACACCGCCGGGCCGCTGCCGTCGAGCACGAAATGAATGTGGCGCGTGGCGGCGCAGTTGGGGATCATCGCCACCGGTTTGGACGCAGCATGGGTCGGGTACTGCGCGATCTTCACATCGAGCACGGTGGTGAGGCCGCCGAGACCCTGCGCGCCGATGCCGAGGGCATTGACTTTTTCATAGAGATCAATGCGCAGCTCTTCGACCTTGTCTTGGGGGCCGCGCGCGAGCAACTCGTGCATGTCGATCGGCTCCATCAAAATTTCTTTGGCCCTCAGCATCGCCTTCTCGGCCGTGCCGCCGATGCCGATGCCGAGCATGCCCGGCGGGCACCAGCCGGCGCCCATGGTGGGTACGGTTTTGAGCACCCAGTCGGTGAGGCTGTCGGATGGATTCATCATGATGAACTTGGATTTGTTCTCGCTGCCGCCGCCCTTGGCCGCAACATTGATGTCGATGCTGTTGCCCGGCACCAGTTCCATGTTGATCACGGCGGGCGAGTTGTCTTTGGTGTTCTTGCGGCTGAACTGCGGGTCGGCCAGCACCGAGCCGCGCAGCAGGTTGTCCGGGTGGGTGTAGCCGCGGCGCACGCCTTCGTTGCAGGCGTCGGTGATGCCGGCATTGAAACCATCGAAGCGCACGTCCATGCCGATTTTCAAAAAGATGTTGACGATGCCGGTGTCCTGGCAGATCGGGCGATGGCCCTCGGCGCTCATGCGCGAGTTGGTGAGGATTTGCGCAATCGCGTCCTTCGCAGCAGCCGACTGCTCGCGCTCGTAAGCACGTGCGAGGTGCTGCAAATAATCCTTGGGGTGATAGTAGGAAATGAACTGCAGCGCGTCGGCGATGGAGGAGACGAAGTCTTCGTATTTGATCGTGGTCATGGGAGTGCGTCCGGAAGAAGGCGGCAGGGAGCGGGGGGAAGATGGAAAAATGGCAGTGGGAGCGCGGCATCCCGCAAAGCCCAGAGCGGCAGAGTGAGACAATCTGTGATTGATAATTTTACGCTTCCCTCCGGAAGGCCCGGAAAGGCCCGTCGTATGAGTGAAAAAATCGTCAAGATCGGTGGTGCCTCCGGCTTTTGGGGCGACAGCGCCCTCGGTGCGCCACAACTCGTTGCAGCGGACATCGACTATCTGGTATTCGACTACCTCGCCGAGTTGACCATGTCGATTTTGGTCAACGCCAAGACCAAAGATCCCGCGCTCGGTTACGCCACGGATTTTGTCGATGTCGCCATGAAGTCCGTGCTCAAAGACGTTGTGGCCAAGGGCATCAAAGTAGTGAGCAATGCCGGCGGGATGAATCCACGCGCGTGCGCGGCTGCGCTGCAAAAGCTGTGCGATGAGCAGGGCGTGACGCTCAAGATCGCGGTGGTTGAGGGCGATGATGTGCTCGAGAGGATCCCGGCGCTGCGCGGGCGTGGCCAGAGCGGCGCGGCTGGTGCGGCTGGTGCGGCTGGCGTCACCGAAATGTTTTCCGGCGCGGTACTGCCCGAAAAAGTTCTCTCGGCCAACGCTTACCTCGGCGCTATCCCGATTGCGGCTGCGTTGAAGCGCGGTGCGGATGTCGTTATCACCGGGCGCTGTGTTGACAGCGCGGTGACGCTCGGCCCCTTGATGCACGAGTTTGATTGGACCTTCGACGATTACGACAAGCTCGCGCAGGGCAGCCTGGCCGGCCACATCATCGAATGTGGCGCGCAGGCCACCGGCGGCCTGTTCACTGACTGGGAAAGTGTGCCGGACTGGGCCAACATCGGCTATCCCATCGTCGAGTGCCACGCCGATGGATCGTTCGTCGTGACCAAACCTGCCAACACCGGCGGGCTGGTCAACACGGCCGTAGTGGCCGAGCAAATGCTCTACGAAATCGGCGACCCGGCCGCTTACATCCTCCCTGACGTGGTGTGCGATTTCACGCAAGTGACGATGACGCAGCAGGGCGATGCAGCCGCGCATCGCGTCCTGGTGCAAGGCGCACGCGGCAAGCCACCGGCGGATTGCTACAAGGTTTCCGCCACCTACATGGAAGGCTGGCGCGCGCAGGCTATGTTGCTTGTCACCGGCATCGACGCGGCGAAAAAAGCGCAGCGCAGCGGCGAGGCGATCCTGGCGCGCACGCGCGCGATCTTTCGGCGGCTCAAATTTTCCGACTACCTTGAAACGCACCTCGACATCATCGGTGCCGAGACCCAGTACGGCCCGCATGCGCGCACTGCCACTACGCGTGAAGCCGTGATGCGGCTCGCGGTGCGCCATGACAACCCCAAAGCCCTCGGCGTGTTTGCGCGCGAGGTGGCACCAGCCGGCACCTCGTGGTCGCCCGGCACTACCGGCATGGGTGGTGGCCGCAGCAAGCCCGCACCCAATGTGCGCATGTTTTCGTTTTTGCTCCCGAAACGCGAAGTGCGGCCACGGGTGGAGCTCGCTGGCGAGGGGACGCATCCGCCGGTGCCTGAAGAGTTTGCGCAGCCGGGCGCGCGCTCTCCCAACGTGAGGAGTGGGGGTGATGAGAATACCGCATCGGCCGGAGAGCCGCATGCACCAACGGTTTCATCAACTCATTCCACGCAAGCCATGGTGGGAGCGGCTCCTGGCGCGATGACTGTCCCGTTGATCCGCATTGCCCACGGCCGCAGTGGCGACAAGGGCAACATCAGCAATATCGGCATCATCGCGCGCCAGCCGCACTATCTGCCGCTGTTGCGCGCCCAGCTCACGCCGCAGGCGGTAAAAGACTATTTCGCCCATTTGGTCAAAGGCGAGGTGGTGCGCTACGAATTGCCTGGCATTCATGCCTTCAACTTCGTGCTGCATGAAGCGCTCGATGGCGGCGGCATGGCCAGTCTGCGCGCTGATCCGCTCGGCAAGGGCATGGCGCAGATACTGCTCGACTTTCCCGTACACCTTCCGCCCGAATAGGCATTTCCCCATCATGAGCATCGAAGACATTCACGCGGGACTCGCAGGCCAAGTCGATATCACTGTCGCCGAAGAGCACACCGCCCCGCACGTCGGCTCCGGCCAGGTGCGCGTGCTGGCGACGCCGGTGCTGGTCAATCTGCTCGAAGCGGCCGCTCTCAAGGCGGTAGAGCAGTTTGTGCCGCAAGGGCATCAAACTGTCGGCACGCTGCTCCACGTCAAGCACGGCGCTGCCACGCCGGTGGGCATGAAGGTCAGCGCGCATGCCGAGGTGACGCGCGTCGAAGGCCGCGTGCTCACGTTTCGCATCTGGGCCGAGGACGAAGTCGAGCCGATTGGGGAAGGCGAGCATCAGCGCGTCATCATCAACCTTGATAAATTCGACCAGCGCATGGGCGCGAAGATTGTGCGGCGCATTCCCAGCGTGCGGCGTGGTTAGCGCCATCGTGGCTTGCCGGGAATAATGTGCGCCGGCCTCCTGTTCATGCAGCAATCCATGCAATAGCGCGTGAAGCCATCCACGCAGTGACCTGCGCTCCAACCCGTACCCGAATCCTCTAGCACCACCTCAACCAAGCCCCCCGCGCCGCCGCACCACGCCGCATCACGTAATGGAACGAGACAGCATCATCGCCCACATCCCGCGGCTGCGGCGCTATGCGCGCTTGCTCACGGGCGATGCGCATCGTGCCGACGATCTGGTGCAGGACACGCTCGAGCGTGCCATCGTCAAGTGGGCGCTGTGGCAGCCGGGCAGTGATGCAGCGCTGCGCACGCTGCAACTGCGGGCGTGGCTGTTTACCGTGATGCACAACCTGTTTGTAAACCAGTTGCGCGGCAAGGCGCAGGCAGCGTCGCGTGACGCCGTGTCGATGGATGATGTAGATGTGGAAGGGCCAGGGCGTGACCCGGGCCTGCGTCTCGACATGGAGCGTGCGCTGCGCCAGCTGCCGCATGACCAGCTGGAGGTGCTGCTGTTGGTCGGCCTTGAGGATTTTTCGTACGCCGAAGCAGCGATTTTGATTGGCGTGCCGATTGGCACGGTGATGTCGCGTTTGTCGCGAGCGCGCAAGCGTCTCGCAGAGTTGATGGAAGGGGCGCCCGTGCGCACAGCGCGGCCGCAATTGAAGGTGATGAAATGACCATGATTACCGAAGACGATCTGCACGCGCTCGCCGATGGGCGGCTCGGGGCCGAGCGCCGCGCCGAGGTCGAAGCGTGGCTGGCTACGCAACCGGAGGCGCGCGCCAAGGCTGATGCCTGGCGTGCGCAAAATGATGCCTTGCGCGAACTCGCGCGTGAGGCGCTGGACGAGCCGGTGCCGCAGCGCCTGCTCTCTGCTCTCCATCCACGCCGCCAGCGTTGGGTGATGGCGGCGGCAGCGGCATTGGTGGCCAGCGTGACGATGGGTGCGGCGGGCTGGTTCGGCCACGCCTGGTACGCGGCCTTGGGCAGCGGCACCTCGGTGGTGTTCGCTGCGAAGCGGTTTGTGCGCGATGCGATGTACGCGCACGTGGTGTATTCCCCTGAGGTGCGGCACCCGGTTGAAGTGGCGGCGGCAGAGCAGCAGCATCTGGTGGCGTGGTTGTCGAAACGGCTCGGCACCAAGTTGAAGGCACCGGTGTTGCAGGAGCAGGGCTTTGATCTGGTGGGCGGGCGTTTGCTACCGGGCGAGAACGGTGCGCGCGCGCAGTTCATGTATCAAAATGCCGGTGGCGAGCGGGTCACGCTTTATCTATCGGCGATGCCGAAGAATGGCACGGCAGTGCCGACTGCATTTCGCTTCGAGAACAATGGCCCGGTGTCCGCGTTCTACTGGATCGACCGCGACTTGAGTTATG
Source organism: Burkholderiales bacterium (assembly GCA_031387185.1). GTDB lineage: Bacteria > Pseudomonadota > Gammaproteobacteria > Burkholderiales > JAEUOS01 > CANJDH01. The sequence continues at coordinate 1,482 of JANNCZ010000304.1, read as the reverse complement.
CGCTCACAGGTGATCTGACACGTTCGCGTCTGCTGCAATTGTCGGAGCTGGTGTACACACAGTTGGGCGGGTAAGGGCTGCGGCCATAGGCGAGGCGTGCCGCTGAAATCCTTGGTGGAAGCGGGTTTCAGCGGTGTGGCATGCGAAATTCGCGAGTCTGTGCGGTTGCGATGGTTAGCGCGATTATCTGGCGCCCGCCTGTTCCAATAATTTGACAATCGCCGCCTGACCACGCTGACGCGCATGCCGCAGAGGAGTCACGCCGTCGCGATCAGCCAGATTCACGCTGGCTCCGGCAGCCACCACCATGCGCACGATCTCAATGTGGCGCACGCCGCCGTCGCCGAGGATCACCGCTTCGAGCAGGCAGGTCCAGCCCAGCTTGTTGACATGATCGAGCGCCACGCGCGTCTTCAGTAGCTCGCGCACCGCCTCGACGTGGCCGTTTCGGCAGCGGCAATCAAGGCCGCATTCAGCACCGCATTCGAGGCCGCATCGGTCGCGCTCTGCGCCAGCACGGGGCCGCAAGCCAGGCACAGGGCGAGCGTGAAGCGGCGCGCATGTGTGTGCAAAGTGGTATGCAGAGTGTGGATCATGGGGTATTCTAAAACCGCAGTTCGTTATCTGCAAACCAACGCCAACCGGCCATCCATGGACCCTCACAATTTCGTCTACTCGGCGGTGCTCTTGCTGGTGGTCGCGTCGCTCGCGGTCGCCGTGTTCCGGCACATTGGCCTCGGCTCCATCCTCGGCCTGTTGGTTACCGGCATCATCGTTGGCCCCAATACGCCTGGGCCATTCATCACCGCCGACGTCGACAGCGTGCGCCAGTTCACCGAGATTGGCGTGGTGTTGCTGATGTTCCTGATCGGGCTGGAGATGAAGCCGCGGCGCCTGTGGGAGTTGCGGCGCATGCTGTTTGGTCTCGGCACGCTGCAGATCGTAGTGTCGGCGCTGTTGATCGCGGCCTACTTCCGGTTGTTTGCGGTGACTTGGCCGGTTGCGCTGTTGATCGGCGCGAGCTTCGCGCTGTCGTCCACGGCCATCGTGATCCAGCTGCTGCGCGAAAAGGGCGAGACCGCCGCCGCGCACGGGCAGACCGCATTTTCCATTTTGCTGATGCAGGATCTCGCCGTGGTGCCGCTGCTGGCCGCCGTACCCGTGCTGGCGAACACCGGCCCGCTCACCCTCGGTGCGCAGCTCTGGAGCAAGGCTGGCCTCGCCGTTGCGATGATTGCGCTGGTGGTGTTGGGCGGGCACTACCTTGTGCCGCGGATACTCGACACACTGGCCCGGCGCAATCACCGCGAAGCGTTTTTCCTGACCACCATGGCCGCCGTATTCGTCGCCGCACTGGCGATGGAAAGCGCCGGCATGTCAATGGCTTTGGGTGCATTCCTGATGGGCATGATGCTCTCGACCTCGCGCTACAGCCTGCAGATTGAGGCCTCGATGGAGCCGCACAAGGGCTTGCTGATGAGC
>JANNCZ010000289.1:0-4439 GCA_031387185.1 Burkholderiales bacterium | reverse complement strand
GGCCGCGCTCGACGCCTTCACGCGCTGCGCCGCTTCCGAGTTTGCCGACACCGGCATCAAGTTCACCACCATCAACATGCCGCTGGTGCGCACGCCGATGATTGCACCGACCAACCTGTACAACAACGTGCCGGTGTTGTCCCCCGAAGATGCCGCCAAGCTGATCTGCGAAGCCATCGTCTACGAGCCAGTGCGCGTCGCCACGCGCTTGGGCATCTTCGGCGAAGTGCTGCATGCGCTGCTGCCGCGCATCGCGCAAATCGTGATGAACACCACCTTCCGCATGTTCCCGGACTCCGATGCGGCCAAGGTCAAGGGCGCGGATGGCAAGACCATTGCAGCGCCCAAGCCCGCCGAAGCGACCGCAGATCAGGTAGCATTCCAGCAATTGCTCAAGGGAATTCACTTCTGATGAAACGCTCTGTATCGTCCATCCATGCTGGCGGGTTGCTCGCAGCCCTGCTCATTGGCGTGTGCGCTGCGCCGGCAGCGTTCGCGCAAAAGACCTATCGCTGCGGCAATACCTATCAGTCCTATCCTTGTACGGGTACCGATGCCAAGGGTGTCCCGCTCAAGACACCCGATAGTGGTGGCGCCAAAGCCGGTGCGGCGGCAGGAGCGGCCGCTGGTGTCACGGCAGCAGCCGCTGCCGACAAGGGAGGCAAGCCAGCCACCAGTTCGGCTGCGGCAAGCAACCCGCCGGCACCGACCGAAGAAGAGAAAAGACTTGCCGCAGCCAAAGCTGCCGAAGACACGGAGGCCAAGAAAAAGGCCGCTGTCGCAGCGGAGAAAAAATCCAAATGCGACAAGATCAATAACGACGTCAACTACAACACCGCGCAGTTGCGTTCTGGCGGCTCACAGACCACGCAGGATCGCCTCAACGCAGAACGCCGCAAGCTCAACGATGATCTGCGGCAGGCGGGCTGCTGACCGGCGATACTCGCCACTAATCAATCAGCACGGGGCTTTCGCCGTCGACAGCCTCTTGCGCGTATTCCCCGGCGTGTAGCAATGCATGTTGTCGTTCTCGGTGCTGGCGTTACCGGCGTCACTGCTGCGTGGTATCTGAGCAAGGCCGGTCACGACGTGACGGTGCTGGAACGCCAACCCGCTGCCGGCATGGAAACCTCGTTCGCCAATGGCGGGCAGATATCAGTCTCGCACGCTGAGCCCTGGGCCAATCCGCATGCGCCGCTGCAAGTGCTCAAGTGGCTGGCGCGCGAGGATGCGCCGCTGCTGTTCCGTCTGCGCGCCGACTGGCGGCAATGGCTATGGGGTTTGGCCTTCCTGCGCGAATGCACGCCCGCGCGCACGCGTCACAACATCGCGCAACTGGTCAACCTCGGTCTCTACAGCCGCGCGGCGCTGCAAAAACTGCGCGCTGACGCCGGGCTTGAATACGATCAGGTCACGCGCGGCATTCTGCATTTCTACACCAGTGAAAAAGAATGGGAGCACGCTCAGCAGGCCGCTGCAGTGATGCGTGAGTACGGCTGCGAGCTGGAGATGGTAGACGCTGCGGCGTGCGTGGCGATTGAACCGGCGCTGGCGTCAGCGCAGCATCGGATCACCGGTGCGAGCATGACGCGCTCGGACGAATCGGGCGACGCGCACAAATTCACCCAAGGCCTGGCGCGGCTGTGCATCGAAGCTGGCGTGCAGTTTCGTTACGGCGTGACGATAGAGGCGCTCAATGTCAGCGGCGCGGGCGCAGCGCGGCGGGTGGCGGGCGCACGCATTCGCAATGAAACAGGTGCCGTCGAGACGGTGAACGCCGACGCTTGCGTGCTCTGTCTCGGCTCCTACAGCCCGCTGCTCACGCGCCCGCTGGGCCTGTCTCTCAACATCTACCCGGCAAAGGGCTACTCGGTCACCATGCCGGTTGCTGACGCTGCGCGTGCGCCCACGGTGTCACTGACCGACGACGAATACAAGCTGGTGTTCTCGCGCTTAGGTGACCGCCTTCGCGTCGCCGGCACGGCTGAGCTCAACGGCTACAACACCGAACTCAATGCGGTGCGGTGCAACGCCATCCTCCAGCGTGCGCAGGCTTTGTTCCCTGATGCAGGCGATGCATCACGGGCGCAGTTCTGGACCGGCTTGCGACCGGCCACGCCATCAAACGTGCCATACATCGGCACGTCACGCATCGCCAAGCTCTATCTCAATACGGGCCACGGCACGCTCGGCTGGACCCACGCCTGCGGTTCAGGGCAGGCAATTGCCGATATTGTCTCTGGGCGCGAGCCGGAAGTGGATTTCGCGTTTTGCCAACGTCACTAGCCGCTGCGCCGGACACGCATCGACAGATGGGCATCTTGCCAAGAACCGCTCCCAGAGCGGCTCTCAGGTTATTTCGCCTGCGCAGCGGGTGTGGCAGATTCGGCGGGGACAGCAGGTGTAACAGACGCCGGTTCCGGCACCACTGCAGCCTCGGCAGGCTTGACCGCCTGCGCCTTCTTGAACACCGGTGCCTTGCGCTCCGCAGGCCGCTTGGCGCGGCAGGCTGTGGGCAACTCGCGCTCTGGCATGTCGACGTTGTAGCAGCGCCATTCGATGCCCTTTTCGGACGCATCTGGCACCAGCTCGACCGAGCGCCCGTTGATGTGGCGATAGCCAGCAAAGGCAACACGCAGCGTGCCGCCCGGCAGGATATCGGCGAGCTTGAGTCCGGCATGCGCACGCTCACGGGCCGCTGACGTTAACGCGGGCATCAATGCTGCTGCCTCGGTCTGGGTGGCCGGCGCCACCCCCTTTTGTTTGATGAAGGCCTCCACCGCCGCTTTCTGTGGCGCAACGGCAAACATGACGTCGACCACGTGCACGCGCACTTCGTAATCGGTGGCCGTGCCGAGTACCAGCGCAAGCATCGTCACCACGGCGGCAACCGTTGCCGCCGCCGCCGCCGCGCCAAAACTCAACATGTCCGGCGCGGTGTTGCCGCTGGCATCGAGCCTGCGCTTGAGATGGCGGTAGTAGAACCAGTTTGCCGCCAGCGGCACGACCACAAACGCCGCGAGCACATAGCACCACAGCACGCCCTGCGTGATGGCCGACTCCTCCGGCGTCAGATGCGCAGTGAACGGCAGCGCGACGAGCAGCAGCAGTGCGAGGTTGATGGCGCCGTACACAAACATGCGGCGGTAGAAAAACCAGCCGCTGCTGCATATGAAGGCGCCCCAGTTCCACGATGGCCGCCACGCGCCTGATGCGTTCTCGAACTCGTTGAACGCGTTGGTGTAGTAGCGCGCGTTGCGCGCGCCTGCTGCGCTGGAGAGGCCGGTGGATGACATGGAGTGCCGCTTCTCTGTGCCGTTTACTTGTTCATGAATGCGCGAATCGCCTCGGCCGCCTTGCCGATGCCGATGACGCCGTCGAGATGGCCGCGGTCGCCTTCGAGCACGAACACCTCGGCAGTACCACCCTGAGCGCGGAATGCCGCCGCCGCCTTCTGGCTCATCTCGGGCGGGAACACCAGGTCGCTCGATGCGGGCACAAACAAAATCTTCGCCTTGATCTTGCCGATCTCGCTCTCGACATTGAACAATTGATTGGCCTTGGCCATGTAGATCGTGTTGTTGGCGTCGGCCGTGCGTGCGCGTGCGAGACCGGTCTTTTGCAGTGTGTCTTCAATGGCAAACAAGTTGTTGCGCTCATCGCCGGGCTTCTTCGCTTCATCCGCCAGCTTGTAGCCAAATGCCTTTTCGGCCCAGCCCCAATGTCCTGTTGTCAGCGTGATGGTTTTGAGCGCCTGTGCGATGCCGTCGAGCGGCTCGTCCTTGCCGTAGTAGTCGCCGTTGTTCCATTTCGCATCGAGCTTGATCGGCGCGACCCACACGTCGAGCAGCCCGATCACCCAGGGCGAAATCGAAAAACCGGGGCCGATGACGTGGATCACCCGCTCGATGTGATCGCCATACAGCGCACCCCATTCCATCGCCTGCACCGACCCGCCGGATGCCCCCACCACGGCCTTGATTTTCTTCACTCCCAGCGAGTCCGTCAGCGCTTTGTGAATGCGCACCGAATCGCGGTAGGAGATCACGGGGAAATTCATGCCGTAGGGTTTGCCCGTGTCCGGGTTGACCGATGAGGGCCCAGTGGTGGTGGTATTCGGATCCTTGGTGTTGACGTTGGAAAGCGTATCGGCCGAAATCACGAACAACTTGTCGGTATCGATCGGCTTCCCCGGGCCGATGATGCCGTTCCAGTAGCCGGGGGCGGCGTCGGTCTCCTTGTATTTGCCGGCCGCGTGCGAGTTACCGGTGAAGAAGTGCGCGACGAACACCGCGTTATCGCCGGCGGCATTGAGGGTGCCGTAGGTTTCGTAGCCGACTTTCACATCCTTGATGGTCTTGCCGCCGGCGGTGGTGTAGGACGGCAGTGCGAATACTTTTTTCTCGACTGGCTTGTCGTAAGCAAATGCGGGCGTTGCC
>JANNCZ010000221.1:0-1744 GCA_031387185.1 Burkholderiales bacterium | reverse complement strand
TGCTGCTGGCTTCCCTTGCGGAAAATGTTGCCCGCATAGTTCACTTTGTACGGATCGGCGAGCGTAGGAATGCCGATGTCAGCACCATTAACATCGGGGATACCATCGCGATAACGCGTATCGATCGGCATGCCAACGCCGGTCCAGCTGTTGCCGTTGAAGCCGTTCGGCAGCGCGTACGTCACACCGTTGTACGTCAGCGATTCGCCTGGTTTACGGATCAGGCTTGAGTCGACGAGCGTGCCAAGGATCTTGTAGCCAAAGCCGCCGAGGCCTTCGCCACCGAGGTCAAGGTAGGAGGCGCGCGCCAGCACTTTAAGCTCAGGCATGGACGGCGGCTCCACCCGCAGCGTGCCGCGAATGAATTGTTGCTTTTCACCGCCATAGTCATTGCCCGTCCCAATGTTCTTGACGTAGCCGCGAGTATCCTCTGTCAAACCAGCCACTCGAAATGCCACACCCTCGCTGATCGGGACGTTCACGACGCCTTCGATGCGATGCCGAGTGAATTTTCCCGTGGAAAGATCAAAACTGCCTTCAAACTTGTCGGTCGGCTCGGCAGAAATAAACACGAGGTTGCCGCCAAAGCTGTTGCGGCCATACAACGTGCCTTGCGGCCCTTTTTGTACCTCTACCCGAGCAAGGTCCACAATCGGTGGCACCTGGCTGGTACGCGACTGGTAGATGTCGTCCACATAGATGCCGAACCGCGGATCACCCGTAGCAGAAACGTTTTCCGTATACGTGCCGCGCATGGCGGGTCGCAAGTCTGAACCCGAGCGCCCCATGCGCACGCCGGGGATGAGCTGCTCAAGCCGGTCGGCACTGGTCACGTTCGCGTCTTTGAGTTGCGCGCCAGAAAGCACCGAAACCGATAAGGGCGCCGCTTGCAGCGGCTCAGCGCGGCGTTGCGCGGTGATCACCACCTGCTCCACCGCCGTGGCCTCATCGGCGGTGGCAACGGGTGCTTTGACCGGTGCTTTGGCAGGCTCGGCGGTCTGAGCCGCCAGAGGCAGCGCAAACGTGGTCGTGAGCAGCGCGGCCAAGGTGGTGAGCTTAAAGTGCGGCTGACTAGGGTTTGAACGTGGCATGGGTTTCTCCTTGTTGCGGGTTATTTATTGACACACGATGGGCTAAAACGAAACGAGTGGTGGCACAGGTAGGGCGTCGGAGATAGCCAACCGACGATGCATCAGAGCGCCGCTGGAATCCGCGTGTCCGATGGCGAGGGCTAAGCGGCGGTGGGCAAGGCGAGGCAGGCCGGGAGACAGCACGCGCAAGGTGTAAAGCGCCGCGAAAGCACCGCCGCTACTGAAGGCGCGCACCACAACGGCGTTGCTGCTGGAAGCCGCAGGCGGGTCTAGGTCGAGCAGAGCCTGTGCGCCACCGGCCTGCACGTGCGGCCACGCCTGAGCGTCGAGCAGCGGATGGTCGCGCGGCTCCCCCGCTACAGCTTGCCGATCCTGACTAAGAAAATCATCGCTCGCCACTGCTACGGCGGGCTCTGCGACGACCTCAATCAGCACTGGGCCGCACACCCAAAGCCGCGCGAGCACGCCATCGACAACATCGGCAAACACACCGATGGACCGCCCGTCCGGCGTCACATCCAGCACTGCAAGCGCACCGCTTGCGGTGAGCACATGGGGCGTGGTCGACAACGCGACGGGATGCTGCGAGAAAAGGTCCCGCGCATCAGTGCGGCCAAAGGTTTCAAAACCTAGCGCCTGCACGCTCAGGGTGT
>JANNCZ010000178.1:0-8504 GCA_031387185.1 Burkholderiales bacterium | reverse complement strand
GACCTGATGGGCGGGGAAGATTTCCTTGTCTTCCCATTCATCGACGTAGGGGTTGATTTCCTTTTCGATGAAGCGCTTCAAGGTGCGCTGAATTTCCTCATGTTCCTGCGTCAACTGCATGGTGTCTCCGCTATCTATGGTTGGATGGGGGGATCGTGTTTCAGTTTGGGGTCAGGGGTTTTCGACGCTGCCCTTGAGCACTATTGGTCGGCCAGGTCCTGCAGCACTTTCGGGAACGCCGCCAGGTGAAAACCGTTGAAGGCAGCGGTCTTGCCGCCGTTGCCGGTATGCGGCCAGATGCGCTTGGCGTGGGGCACGGCGCCGTCCATGCGCAGGGCCACGCCGGAAATGAAGCCGGCGGCGGGGCAGAGCAGGAAAACGATGGCGGCAGCGACTTCGCTTTCGGTGCCGAAGCGGCCTGCGGGAATCTGCTTGTAGCGCTCGCGAATCGATTTCTTGAATGGTTCGTCGTAGGTGTCCAGACCGCTCGATGCAATCAGACCCGGCGCGACTGCATTAATGCGCACTGGCGCCCACTCGATCGCTGCCGTCTCGGTGAAGTTGAGGATGCCGCCGCGCGACGCGCCCGAGTGACCCATGCCCGGCATGCCCATCCAGATGTCGGCCAGCATGTTGACGATGGCGCCGCCGTTTGCCGCCATCGTCTGGTTGTAGACCTCGCGGCTCATCAGGAAGCAGCCGGTCAGGTTGTTGCGCACGACCGCGTCCCAACCCTTGCCCGAGATGTCCTTGAGCGGCGCGGGAAACTGCCCACCCGCATTGTTGACCAGGCCATCGATACGGCCATGCGCGGCGAGCACCGCGGCCACCGTCGCCTTGACGGTCTCTTCCTCACGAATGTCGCAGACATGGATCGTCGCGACGTCGTCGCGCCCCGTGGCCTCGGCAATTTCGCGTTGCACTGCTTCGAGCTTCTCGCGCTTGCGCCCCGCCAGTGCCACGCGCGCGCCGAGCGCAGCCAACTCGTGCGCCGTGCAGCGTCCGATGCCCGAGCCACCCCCGGTGACGAGGATGGATTGGCCCTTGAACAGGTCGGGACGAAAGATGGATTGATAGGGCATGTGCGAACCGGTAAGGGTGATGGGTTAACCGGATGGGTACCGGCGCGTTACTGTAAATGTAAAGGGTTTGCACCTGGATCAGTTCCACATGCCACTGCGTTGTCTGCCTGCAGAAGGTCCAGACCCAGGATCATCCACATCGTCAAAAGCGTTGGTGCAGGCGGATCGCAGGTCATCTATCCTCAAAAGCCTTGGTGGGAGACGCTCTCCGGCCATGACATCCGGACAAAATACTTTTCATCAGTCGCAATCAATGTTAATGTAACGCTTCAAGAGAAAAGGCCAGGATACTGAAATTCGTCCTGAAATCCGGCCTGAAACTCATTGACGTGTTTGCAGAAAGGGTTGAGCAAGTGATCCACATTCTCAAACTGGCCGGCAACGGGGTTCCGCAAGCTTGGCTGTCGGTCGAGGAAGCAGCGCTGCACTACGCGGCCGGCGAGGTCACGTGGGAAGCGGGTCAACCGATTGCCACCCTGCATGGCGGCACCAATGCGGCCTCGGGCCGCCGCTCCGAGCTGACCGTCAATTCGATCTTCGGCGTGTCCGGTTTCGGCAAGGTCAACCCCTTCGATATCGTCCCGCTCCTCACCAACGACAAACTGTTCCGCCGCGACCGCAACATCTGCGGTTATTGCGGCGATCATCATCACCCCGGTGATCTGGAGCGCGAGCACATTGTGCCGATCTCGCGCGGCGGGCGCGACACCTGGATGAACGTGGTGGCCAGCTGCCGCCCCTGCAACCAGCGCAAGGGTGCCAAGCTGCCGCACGAAATACACATGCCGCTGCTGTATGCGCCCTACACGCCGAGCCTGTGGGAAGACATGATCCTGCGCAATCGCCGCATCCTCGCCGACCAGATGGAATTTCTCTCGGCCAACCTGCCGCGCACCTCGCGCCTGACGGCGTAGCCCACCGCACAGCGCGATGCGCCGCTTTGATCCGGCGCCGCCGGCATGCACTGATCGCACCGCGCATCACTGGGGGGTGCAGGTGTGAATCTTCTCGAAGCGGCGGGCACCGCGCTCGGTCTGGCCAACCTGTGGCTCACGCGCCAGCACAACATCCTGTGCTGGCCAGTCGGCATCGCCTGCGTGATCTGCTATGGCTTCGTGTTTTTCGAGGCACGCCTGTACTCGGACCTGCTGCTGCAAGGCGTCTACATCGTGCTGCAGCTTTATGGATGGTGGTTATGGGCGCGCGGCGCGCGCCGGCCACGCAACACGCTGATTTCCGAGCACCCGGTGACGCGGCTCTCGGCGCGCGCCTGGTTGGCTTGGGTTGGCGTGGCTGCCGGTGGCGCTGCACTTCTTGGCACCCTGATGGCCACGTATACACGTGCCGACCTGCCCTACTGGGACGCAACGCCGACGGCGCTGAGCCTGATCGCGCAGTTTTTGCAAGCGCGCAAAGTACTCGACTCGTGGCTGCTGTTCATCGCGGCGAACCTGTTGTTCATCGGGGTGTACCTGGTCAAGGGCCTGTATTTGACGGCGGGATTGTTTGCGGTCTCCACCGTGCTGGCCATATCGGGCTGGTTTGCCTGGCGCGCGGCCCTGCGGCACTGACGCGCACCGCGCGGCTCAGCCCAGGTGCCCAGCCTGACCCTGCTGCGGCGGCCAGTCGCAATGTGCATCGGCCCGCGCTTGCTTGCCGCGCCGTCAGGCCTGTGCGCTGCGCAGCAACGCATACCCGCGCTTGGCTTTGCTGCGCGGTTCTTCCTTGATTTTGAGGTCGCGCATGAGCACGTGGGCGAGATACTCGAGTTCGCGGATGTGGCCGTGCTTGAGTTCAATTTCGATTTCACTGATGCGGTCAATCTTGCCGCCGGCCAGGATGCGACCGCGATCAAACGCCAGCTCGGCGACAAAGTTGGGCGCGTAGCGCGGAAAAGGTTCCACCATCCAGACATCACGCGTGAACTCGACGCGAAACAGCGGCACGAGCAAAGCCTCACCGCCCGCAATCTTGAGAGCGGCCTTGAGCGGCGTGCCGGCGAGCCGGTCGACTTCCAGGGCCGCGCCTGCGACTGGCATTTCCCATTCACGCCGGATCGAGATGCCGTTGCCCTTGCCTTCGGCATCATCGAACGAAGCCTTGAGCGTCTGCACCCAGCGCCGGTCAATGCGCCGCAGGCGCAGCGCGATGCGCTGGCGCCGCAGGGCGAAGTCAGGTGTATCGAAGTAAATGTTGGTGACCTTTTTGCGCGCGTAAGGTACGCCCGCTACCGGATGGTCGAGCACCACGTGGCGCCGCAACGCTGCCGCGTGGTGCGCGCCGCAGGCGAGTTTGACTTCGATTTCTTGGGCTTCGGCACTCATCTTCTAAAATGGCGGGATGAAAACAATCAATGCTGCAACAGGTGCCGCAGTGCTTCCCCATATTGTGACGCACAATGCGCAGGCCCCGGATATGGCCCTCGCGCGCGACGGTGCACGTGCCTTGCGTCAGTCCAAGATTCGCGAAGTTGCCAATGCGGGCATGGGTCGCGAAGGCGTGCTGCCGTTCTGGTTCGGCGAGCCCGATGAAGTCACGCCGCAGTTCATCCGTGACGCGGCGATTGCTTCGTTGAACGCCGGAGAGACCTTTTACACCCACAGTTTCGGCATTTCCGAATTGCGCCAGGCCTTGAGCCAATACACCACACGGCTGCATGGCAGCGCGCAAGGGGCGGTCGTGCCGGACAACATCGTGGTGACCAACTCCGGCATCAGCGCCCTGATGATGTGCTTCCAGACCTTGATCTCGCCCGGCGACCGCGTCGTGGTGGTCACGCCGGTGTGGCCCAATCTGGTCGAAGGGCCGCGCATCATGTCGGCGCAGGTCGACACCGTGGCACTCGACTTCGACGCGCGGCGCGGCTTCACGCTCGACCTGCAAAAGCTGCTCGCCGCGCTAACGCCGACCACGCGCCTCGTGGTCCTCAACTCGCCCAACAACCCGACCGGCTGGACCCTGACGCGCGCCGAACAGCAGGTGATCCTCGATCATTGCCGCAAGCACGGCATCTGGATTCTGGCTGACGACGCCTACGAGCGCATCGTGTTCGACAACGCCACACCGCACGGGGCCGCACCGTCCTTCCTCGACATCGCTGCGCGTGACGAGCGGCTGGTCTCGACCAATACCTTTTCGAAAGCCTGGCTGATGACTGGCTGGCGCCTGGGCTGGATCACCGGCCCGACCTCACTCCTCAAAGACCTCGGCAAGATCATCGAGTACAACACCTCGTGCGCGCAAATGTTCGTGCAGCGTGCCGGCGTGGCTGCAGTGACTCAAGGTGAGAGCACCACGCAGCGTTTTGTCGCGCGTCTCAAGACGGCACGCGACTTTTTGCATCGCGAGCTCGCGCAGATCGACGGCATCGAAGCGGTATCACCGCCGGGCGCGCTGTATGCCTTCTTCCGCGTGCGCGGCATGACCGACGGCCTCGCGTTCTGCAAGAAGATGATTGACACCACCGGCCTGGGACTGGCTCCTGGAGCGGCTTTCGGACCGGAGGGTGAGGGCTTTGTGCGCTGGTGTTTTGCGTCCAGCGAAGAGCGGCTGGCCGATGGCGTGCAACGTTTGCGCGAAGGATTGCGCAGCGTGCCGCACGGTTGAGGCGTTCTGTGAATGCTGAAGAGAACGCGAGCGCAAACACCACAACCGGCGCCGCAGAAACGGCCGTGTCTGTCGCCGCCACCAAAGTGCCCATCGATTTCTATTTCGATTTCATCTCGCCCTTCGGTTACTTCGCCTCGCTACGCATCGATGCACTTGCCGCGCGCTATGGCCGCACGGCGGAGTGGCACGCGATGCTGCTCGGCGTTTCAGTCATGAAGGTGATGGGCCTCAAACCCCTGCTCGACACCCCTCTCAAGGGCGACTACATCCGCCGCGAATTTGCACGCTATGTGCGGCGGCACGGGCTGGTGCTCAAACGCCAGGCGGGTGATCCGATGATGGATCCGCGCGCCTGCGGCCGCGCTTTTCATTGGGTCAAGCGCCATCAGCCGGGGCGCGAGACTGCGCTGGCGCGTGCGCTGCTGCGTGCCTATTGGGTGGAGGGCCAGGACTTGAGTGCGGTCGATGCGACTGTATTGGCGGCACAATCGGCGGGCTTTGATCCTGTGCAACTGCGCACGGCGATCGAGGGTGAAGATGCGCGCGCCTTGCTGCGTGGCGCAGTCGATGCGTCTCTCAAGCGTGGCGTGTTTGGCTCTCCCACCGTCATCGTCGATGGTGAGCCGTTCTGGGGCGTCGAGACCTTGGGCAGTGCGGAGCAGTGGTTACAGACCGGAGGTTGGTGATGGCGCTGACATTTACTTCCAAGGCCACGGCCAGCATCACCATGCTCGACGCCAATGCCAATCAGGTGCTTGAACTGATCGGCAAGGAGCGCGGCGCACGCGGTGTGATCACCGCTGACGAAGCGCCGGCCTGCATTGAAAAACTCAAGGCAGCGATTGCTGCGCACGGTGAGGAGCCGATCCCTTTCGAGCGCCAGGAACCCGAACGCGCCGCCACGTTTGTGTCACTCAAGGCGCGCCTCTGGCCGTTCATCGACATGCTTGAACGCGCGCATGCCAAGGGAGCGGATGTGTTGTGGGGCGTGTGACTGAGGGCACATTTACTTTGCCATCGACTTTGCCATCGGCCTGAAACCGTTGGTGCGCAAGGGTTTTTGGCAGAATGCGTTCAAAACGCGCTGTGGGAGCGACTCTCCGGCGAGGCGTGCACAGACTCCGCCCAAGGTGCGCCTCCCCCTCGACTGGGTGGTGCAGGGACAGCATGCGCCGTTTCTGCTGGCCAAGGGCAAGGGCTACTTCGACCAAGGGCGTCGATGTCACGGTCGACTTCGGTAACGGCGCGGCCGGTACGGTGCAGCGTTTAGCCTCCGGCGCGTATGAGATGGGCTTTGCCGATCTGTCGACCCTCGTCGAGTTCATGGGCAACAACCCGCACCTGCCGCGCGCACAGGCGGTCTACATGGTGCATGAGCGCAACCCGAACGCGCTGTTCGCGCGCAAGAGATCGGGCATCACCAAACCGTCTGATCTGAAGGGCAAGAAGATCAGCGGTCCGGTGTTCAGTTCCACGCGCAAGACCTGGCCGCTGTTTGCGCGCCACCGGCCTCAACGTGGATGACGCCGCATGGCAGAACGTCGCACCCGACATGGTCGAGCAGGCAATGGTGCGCGGCGACGTCCAAGTGGGCTCAGGCTTCCCGACGCAATTGCAGATTTACAACCGCCTCGGTGTCAAATCTGGCGTTTGGCCTCAAGAGCAAGCCATCATCAGACTTGATCTTCAACTCGACCTTTATGCCGCGTGTGGCAGAGCGGCGTTATCGCTGACTGGTGCTGCCGACATCGTCTGAAGAATAGCTGCCAGAGCCGTTCTTCAGGCATTCACGAATACTCTAGCTGTGGCGCGCGATGAAATCGAGCATCTCGCGCCCGAGGCGGTCTTCGTCGGTGTCGATATGCGCGACGATTGAAGTGTGGTTGTGGTGCGGCAGGCGCACCAGGTGCGGCGCGCGCCACGTCAACTGGCTCACGCGATGAAACAACTCGGCGGTGTACACGTCCAGACCGGGGTTTTCGTGTCCGGCGATGGCCAGCAGCAGCGGCACATCGAGTTGGGCCGCATGGGTTACTACCGAGCGCTCTTCGTAGAGCGATTCATCTTCCCCGTAGTAGGCCTTGACGCCGCGTGCGTTGGGGTTGTCGGCGCGGGCATCGGCGCGCAAGCGGGCGCTGATCAGGACCAACCCGGCAACGCCATGCCCGCCGGGCGGACGGCAGAGCGGGTCGCACACGTAGGCCGCGGCGTGGGCGCCACCCGCCGAATGGCCGATGACGAACAGCCTGGCGGCATTGCCGCCGAACGCAGCGGCCTCGCGTTGGATCCATTGGACCGCCAACGCGACATCAACGGCCCCGGACGGGTAGGGCGCCTCGGGCGCAAGCCGGTATTCCATGTTGATGCCGATGCAGCCGTGCCGCGCGAAATAGCGCGGTACGTTGCCATAGATCTGCGGCGTAGCGTCCTTGGCCCCGCGTAGGAAGGCACCGCCGTGCACGAACAGCACGACGGGTGCGCTGGCGCCGCTGGGGGCACCAGCGGCACGATAAACGTCAAGCGTCTGGCGTGGATGGCTGCCGTAGGCCGTCTCGCGCGTGACCTCTATCGCACCGCCATCACGCCCCGCCAGCAGCGGCGAGTAGATGTCGAGCACCTCCTTGCGGTGAGCAACGATGCCGGTTGCCCACTGCGGGCCGATCGCGGCAAGGCGTGCACGGGCCGCAGCAGGCAGGCCGGCAAAGGCCTCGTCGCTCATCGTGTCGCGCGCCTGCAGCAACGCGGATGCATAAAAGCGTGTGGGCAAATACCGGTGCGCAGAGTCGCCATCACTCGACCACGACCCCGGTCGATTTGATCAGGTCGCGCCACATCGCGTATTCGCTGCGGATGTCGGCTGCGAACGAAGCGGGCGTGGTGGGCACCGGATCAAGGCCAAGCTTGGCCAGACGATCGAGGAAGGCCGCATCCTTCATCAGCTTCTGCATTTCACCCGCAAGCCGGTTGGTGATCGCGGCCGGCAAGCCGGCCGGCGCAAGCAGTCCGTTCCAGGTCATCGCCTTGAAGCCCGGATACAGTTCGGCAATCGTCGGCACATTGGGCAATAGCGCATTGCGCCGGTCGCTGGTGATGCCGAGCAGCTTGATCTTGCCGGCAGCCGCGTGCTGCAACAACTCGGACGGGCTGCCGGCGTACATCTGCACCTGACCCGACAAGGTGTCGGCGAGAGCGGGTGCGCCGCCCTTGTAGGCCACGTGCACCATGTCGAGGCCGGCGCGGTTGAGGAACAGCAACGCAGCAAGATGCGTCAGGCTGCCGGTACCGCCTGAGCCGTAGTTGAGTTTGGCCGGCCGCGCCTTGACGTAGTCGACAAACTCCTTGAGGTCTTTCACCGGCACGCCGGGATTGACTGCAATCACAAAGCCGTTGGCGCCGATGTTTGCGATCGGGGTGAAATCCTTGAGCGGGTCGTAGTTGACCTTTTGCGTCAGCGGCACCGGGCCGAACTGCGACAGCGCCGCGACAAACAGCGTGTAGCCGTCGGGCTGCGCCTTGGCGACGAAGTCGGCGGCAGTGGCGCCGCCCGCACCGGCACGATTTTCGACGATCACCTGTTGGCCCAGCGCGGTGGTGAGGCGCTCGGCCGTGATGCGGGCGATGGCGTCGGTATTGCCGCCGGGCGCGTAAGGCACGATCACCCGCACCGGGCGCTGCGGCCAGTCCTGGGCCAGCGCTTCGGGCAGTGCTTCGGGCAGTGCAGCGAGCAGGGGCACCAGCAAAACGGCAAGAAATGCGGCTCGCACGGTTCGAACAAATCGGTTCATCAAGGACTCCGGAAAATGCTTGGTGGGT
>JANNCZ010000171.1:0-1533 GCA_031387185.1 Burkholderiales bacterium | reverse complement strand
GATATAAGGTTCATCGCAAGCATCGGCGTCTCCTTGGCGGCACTGGGTAGCCGCACCACGTGGCGGAAGAAATTTGACAGAACAGGTACAACTCTACACTGGCAGCGCGCTAAAATGTACGCATGGATGGGTGGCAGAGTGGTTGAATGCACCGGTCTTGAAAACCGGCAAGGGGGCAACTCCTTCGTGGGTTCAAATCCCACCTCATCCGCCACATTTGGCCTGACCGCGCCAGCCGCACCGGCGCGCGCTACTCCGCCTTGATGTTGAGCGAGCCGATCAACTTGGCTTTCTCGTCGTAGTCAGCACGCAGGCGCCGGTCAAAATCACGCCGCCCCAAATAGGCGACGCGCTGATGCAGGCGCGACGCCGAGGTGCGAAAACCTTCTGAAGCGGTCGCATCGGCGCAGGTCTTCTCGAGTATCGCGAGCACCGCTTCCGGCGTGCCGCGCGGCGCGAACAGGCCGTTGAGCCCCGGCACGCCAGCAGGAAACCCAAGTTCAGCCATCGTCGGCACATCTGGGAATGCGCTGTGCCGCTCAGTAGAAAACACCGCCAGCGCACGCACGCCCTTGCCCACCATGCCCGAGACTGAGGCAGCAGCAAAGCCAATTTCGCTGGTCACCAGTTGTTGCAGCAACTGTGGCTCGCCACGAAACGGCACGTGCGTTGCACTCAGTTGCGCCGCTTGCAAAAAAGCTGCGCCAGACAGATGCGGCACCGAGCCGATGCCCGTGGTGGCCCAATTGAGCTTGCCCGGTGCGGTCTGCGCAGCGGCAATCAAGTCTTTCAGGGTCTTGTAGGGCGAGCCGGCGCCAACGAACACTGCCATGACGTTTTCAAAGCTCTGGCACACCGGCACAAAAGCGTCGTAGGTGTAGGTCACACTTTTCAACATGTGCGGCGCGACGGTCAACGGCGTGTTGGGCGAGATCGCTATCGTGTAGCCATCGGGTTTCGAATTGGCAAGCGCCGCAAAGCCGATGGTGGCGGCAGCGCCCTCGCGGTTTACCACCGGGAAGCCCTGCCCGGTGATGCGCGACAGTTCCACCGTGAGCGCGCGCGCCATGATGTCTACGCCCTGCCCGGCCTGGAACGGCACGATCACCGTAATGGCGCGTGAGGGAAACGCGTCTTGGGCGGCGCAAATCGGTGTGACGAGTGCAGCGCAAAGCGCCACGGCGGCATGGCAGGCTTTCGCGCTTGATTGAAATAGTGTGGTCATCTGGTTGTTCTGGTTCGGAAGTGAATGAGACAACCAACATTATCGGGTAAGCTTGCGCGGTCTGGTTGCCCTGCGCTCAAGCGCTGCAAAATGCAACGCGAATGCGCCGCAGATGCGCCGCGCGACCTTCCGCCCCAGCCAAGCCCAACCAGGCCCAACCAGACAATCGGGCTACAGCCCTTGTCCCCCAACGGTCTTGACCAGATGCCCTGCCAGCAACCATGAGTGAAGACATTCTGATCAACGTTACCCCGCAGGAAACGCGGGTCGCCCTGATGTCGCAGGGTGTGGTGCAGGAAATCCATATC
>JANNCZ010000169.1:0-8321 GCA_031387185.1 Burkholderiales bacterium | reverse complement strand
GCGAGCGTGGCGATCACTGCATCCTCTATCAAGCGCACCAGCTCGCGCACCTTGAGGCCGCGGCGTTTGAGATCAACCAGCAAATAGGCAATCACCTGCCCCGGCCCGTGATAGGTCACCTGGCCGCCGCGGTCACTCTGCACCACCTCGACGCCTTGCACGTCGAGTACATGCTCGCGCTTGCCGGCGAGGCCGAGGGTGTACACCGGCGGGTGCTCAGTGAGCCAAAGTTCGTCGGTCGTTGCGTCATCGCGCGCGGCGGTAAAGGCACGCATCGCGGCCAGCGCTTCGGCATAGGGCATCACGCCAAGATGCTTGACCACCAAGGGCTGTGGGCCAATAGCGCTCGTAGAGCCGCCTGCACCAAGGGTTTTCGCGGCAGGCCTTACTGAATTTTGCGCAATCACAACTGGCGACGCGACTGAAACAAGGCTCATCACAGCGCCATGTTCACCATCGGATGCTCCGACAGTTCGGTGTAGATCGCGTCAAGCTGCTCGCGCGAGGTGGCACGGATGGTAAACGTCAGGCTCAGGTATTTGCCTTCGCGCGAAGGGCGCATACCGACCGTGGTCTCGTCAAAATCGGGCGCGTGGCGCTTGACCAGCGCGAGGATGGCCTGCGCGAACCCGGCCTGCGTCTTGCCCATCACCTTGATCGGGAAGTCGCAGGGGTATTCGATCAGCGAGGCGGTGAGCTCGCCTTGCGGCGGGGGAACGGATTCAGTCATCGTGCGAGGGATTCATTTGCGCGTGCGCCGGCTGGTGAAGACTACTGCGGGTGACTACTGCGGGTGCCTACTGCGGGTGCCTACTGCGGGTGACTACTGCAGCGCCTTCGCTGACTCAGCCTTGGCAGCGTTGTACGCAGCGCATATTTTGGCGAACACCGGGCCGGGCTTGCCGGCGTGCGCAGGCGCGCCCACCAGCTTGCCGTCGAGGGTGGTGATGGGCAGCACTTCCTTGCTCGACGACGACAGCCACAGCTCGTCGGCGCACCAGACTTCGGATGCGGTGATCGGGCGCAGTTCGAGCGGCAGGCCGATGTCGCGCGATAGATCGATGACGGCGTCGAGGGTAATGCCGTGCAGCATCAGATTGTCTTTGAGCGGCGCGAGCACGGTACCGTCCTTGACCACAAACACGTTGGAGGCCGAGGCTTCGGACAAATAGCCATCGCGAAACATCACCGATTCAATCGCATCGTTCTCGGCGGCGAACTGGCGCATCAACACGTTGCCGAGCAGCGAAATCGATTTGATGTCGCAGCGCTGCCAGCGGTTGTCCACTGCCGTCACGCACGCCACACCATTCGCATACTGCGCCGCCGACGGCGCCGGCAGCGGATTGGACATCATGAACACAGTCGGTTTGGGGTCACGCGGAAACGCGTGGTCACGTGGCGCAACGCCGCGCGTCACCTGAAAATACACGCCCTGATCGGCGAAACTTTGCCTGGCGATGATCCCGGCGAGCAGCGCATTCCATTGCGCGTCGCTGAACGGATTGGGAATGCCGATGGCATCGAGGCTGCGTTTGAGCCGGGCGAAATGACCGGCCGCGCGAAACGGCTTGCGCCCATACACCGGGATGTACTCATAAATGCCATCGCCGAAGATAAAGCCGCGGTCCATCACCGGGATGCGCGCTTCTTCAATCGGCATCCACTCACCGTTCAGATAAATCATCGCTGGTTCCTCATGTTCGCTTGACGCGTAGAGCCCAAGTACCGCGCTTGCCGTTCAAGACTTCAAGACTTCGCAAACCACAGCCGCACCGTGTCATACGCGCGGCCAAACACCCCCGCGCCCTCGACTGCTTCGAGCGCGACCACCGGCACCTCGGCAATCTCGCGCCCATCCACCGTCACCTTCATGCTGCCGATCTTCTGCCCCACCGCAATTGGTGCCAACAGCGGCTTTTGCGATTGCAGCGTCGCCTTGACCTTCTCGGCCTGGCCTTTGGGCAAGGTGACAAACAACTCGCGATCAAACCCCGCTTTGACTTCGCGCGCGCTGCCCTTCCACACTTCAAGCGACGAAATGCTCTGGCCCTTGTCGTAAAGCTTGACGCCATCGTAATTGAGAAAACCGAAGTTGAGCAGCTTCTGCGATTCGGTCGCGCGCGCGTTTTCACTCGTGGCGCCAAGCACTACAGTGAGCAGGCGGCGCGGCCCGCGCTTGGCCGACGTGACAAGGCAGTAACCGGCCGCGTCGGTGAAACCGGTCTTCATGCCATCAACGTGCGGGTCTACCCACAGCAGCTTGTTGCGGTTCACCTGCGTGATGTTGTTGTAGGTGTATTCCTTGATCGAGTAGAGCGAATAAAACTCGGGAAAGTCGCGAATGATCGCGCCCGCCAACACCGCCAGATCAGCCGCCGTGGTGGTGTGCTCGGGGTCGGGCCAGCCAGTCGAGTTTTTGAAATTGGTGTTTTTCATGCCGAGGCGCTTGCCCTCGCGCGTCATCGCCGCAGCGAACGCTTCTTCGGAGCCGGAGATGAGTTCGGCGAGCGCGACGCAGGCATCGTTGCCCGATTGCACGATCATGCCGCGCAACAACTCGGCCACCGTCACCGGTTTGAGTGGCTCAATGAACATGCGCGAGCCGCCCATCTTCCACGCCTTGGGCGACACCGGCACCGTTTGCTCCAGCGTCAGGGTCTTCGCCTTCAAGGCAGAAAACGCGAGATAGGCCGTCATCAGCTTGGTCAGCGAAGCCGGCTCGACGCGCTCGGCCGGATGTTGACTCGCCAGCACCTGCCCGCTCGACACATCGAGCAGCAGCCAGGATTTGGCATTGATCACCGGGGCCGGCGGGTTTTGCGCAAACGCAACAGCACACACACCGCTTGCAGCAGCAAGGGCCGCAAGCCGCAAAAATCGAAAGAACCGCACAGGGAAAACCTTATGAAACGAAGGCGCGGATTATAGCAAAGCGCTCTCGGCGAAGGCAGAATTGTCCTTGGAATATCGCCTGAAACCCTTGGTGGGAGCGCCTTTTGAAGAATTGCTCGCGGATGGCTGCGCGCAACTCAAGCTTTAATGCCCGTGTTCCTGCCAAAACATCGCTCAACTGATCTCTCGTTAGCCTGACCCACATTTGTGACCAGCCGCAAGCAGCAGGGTTGATGCCCGGTGCGCCAATGTGATAACATAAAAAATGGAGGTGTTATCATGATCCGAACCCAAATCAGCTTGCAGGAATCCGAGTACGAAGCCGCCAAGGCGGAGGCCAAGCGCCTCGGTGTTTCGCTGGCGGAACTGTTGCGGCGCTCATTGCGCGCAGTGATCCCGGTGGACCAAACCAAGCCGTGGATGCGCTATGCAGGCATGGTCGAATCGGGCGACCCGCAGTCCAGCCGCAACATTGACGACGTGATTTATGGCCAGAAGCCATGAGGCCTACGTCGACACCTCCGCGTTGATCGCACTGTTGGACCGCTCTGACAGCCATCACACACTGTTTGCTCAACTGTTCGCCGCGCCGCCGAAACTGGCGACCACCAGCCTGGTGATCGCCGAAGGGCATGCATGGTTCCTGCGCCGCTACGACCGCCACCGCGCGATGCAGTTCATGGCGATGATCGAAGTGATGACGCCGCTTACCGTGTTCCCGGTTGGCCCGGCAGAACTCAACGGCGGTGCCGCGATGATGCGCAAATTCAAGGATCAGGATTTGACGCTCGCCGATGCAGTGGGCCTGCATCACATGGCGGCACGCAAACTGCGCCAGTGCTGGTCAACCGATTTTCATCTTGGGCTGGCCGGCGCGGCGTTGGTGATCAATCAATAGAGTGCGGTGATTGTTGGTATGCTTCCCACGTAATTGAGAGGTATGGAGGCGCATATGACTACCGTTTCCGCCATTGAACTGGCTGTTCAAAAACTCCCGGCTGCGGATCTCGCCGAGTTTCGCCGCTGGTTCTTCCAGTTTGATGAAGCCGCTTGGGATGCGCAAATTGAGACCGATGCAGCGGCCGGCAAGCTCGATGCGTTGGCAGCCGAGGCGCGTGTCGAATACGATAAATTGCGTGGCTAGCGAGACCCTCATGAAACCCATCACCATCGGCATCCTGCCGCAAGAAAAAATCCGTGCGCGGCTGCTCGCCATCGCCAAAGGTAAATATCACCCCAAGCCGGGCGAACCCAAAATCTGGTTCACCTCGCTGCGCTCGCTGGCGGAAGTGTTGAGCGAAGACAACCGCGCATTGCTCAAAGTCATCTGCGACGCCAGACCTGAATCGATAGCGGACTTGGCGGCAATCACCGGTAAACATCCGAGCAATCTTTCCCGCACCCTTGCGACGATGGCGCGCTACGGCTTCGTCGAGTTGCGCAAAAACGTGGGAACACTCGCCAAGACGCCGGTGGTGAAAGCGACCGACTTCAGGATTCTCGCGACCGCATGAACTCAACATCACCCGCGCTGGAGGGTTTCATGGCAACTGGATTGACTCTGGTACCCGCCCACCAGCGGCGGCTAGTGCGGCTCGCCAAGAAGAAATAGCAGGCAGTCTGATTGGTGACAGCGCGCTGGTAGCGTGAGGCGGATTTTCACTTTACGGCACCGCGCTCAAGTCCATTCCATGCGGTTATGCGGAGATAGCGGTCTGAGAGCGGCTCCCACCAACGATTTTCACAGTATCGTCTGATGGAAATGTCGCGCCGCGAACGGCGTGTGGGCGCACACCGGTATTCCGGTCAAATATCCAATTCCGTGGATCAGTGACGCCCGTTCACTCAGTCTTGCAATCTACGCTGTAACTGAATATAGTTACTCATGACCAAACGCGAAAAGCTCCTCGCCAAAGCGCGCAACCACCCCAAGGGCTTGGGGTTCGCCGAATTGGAAACCCTGCTGCGTCAATGTGCATGGAGCTTCGAGCATCAAACCGGCAGTCACCGGATTTGGCGCTCATCTGCCGGCATCGTGCTGTCGCTTCAGGAAGGCCGCGATGGCAAAGCGAAGAGTTATCAGGTCGAACAATTTTTGAAACACGTGGAGTAGATCATGGCGAAACGCAAGAAAGACCGGTTTGATGGCTACACCATCAACGTCTATCTGGATGATGACGGCGACTGGCTCGCGCATTTTGTTGAACTGCCCGAAGTCTCGGCGTTTGCATCGACGCCGGAAGCTGCACTCGACGAACTGGCGCAGGCTTGGAGTGGCGTGCGGCAAAGTTACGAAAAGCGCGGAGAGCCGATTCCAGTTGCGCCGTCGCGCAAGCGCTATAGCGGGCAATTCAATGTGCGCATTGACAAGAACCTGCACCGCACCTTGGCGGTGGAAGCGGCCAAGGCTGGTGTGTCGCTCAATGCGATGGTGGCGCAAAAGCTTGCGCTGCGATCGAATCTGATGCCAACAACGTGAGTGTCCGAGTGCTCTTGTCCCGAAGGCACTTTCCCCATCAACCGGATCACACCGGCCAGCGTATTATTCCTCGCTTGAATTGATTGCCTCTCAGGAGACCCGCATGACCGAAGCATTTGTGTACGAAGCGATCCGCACGCCGCGCGGCAAGGGCAAGAAGGACGGCGCGCTGCATGAAGTCAAACCGGTGACCCTGCTCTCGGGCCTGCTGCGCGAATTGCAGGCGCGCCATGACTTTGACACCGCCGAAGTCGAAGACGTGGTGATGGGTTGCGTGACGCCGATTGGCGATCAGGGGGCGTGCATCGCCAAGACGGCGGCACTGGCGGCGGGCTGGGATTGGCGGGTGGCGGGGGTGCAGTTGAATCGCTTTTGTGCGTCTGGTCTCGAAGCGGTGAACCTTGGTGCGCAGAAGGTGCGCTCGGGTTGGGAAGACCTCGTTGTCGCCGGCGGCATCGAGTCGATGAGCCGGGTGCCGATGGGGTCGGACGGCGGCGCCTGGGCGCTGGACCCGGAAACCAATTTTGATACGGCGTTTTTGCCGCAGGGCATCGGGGCGGATTTGATTGCGTCGCTTGATGGTTATCAGCGCGAGGATGTGGATGGCTATGCCTTGCGCTCGCAGCAGAAGGCTGCTGCCGCGCAGGCCGCTGGGCGCTTTGACCGCAGCGTGGTGGCGGTGAAAGACCGTATCGGCCTAACCATCCTTGAACGCGACGAATTCATCAAGCCGCGTACCACGATGGAAGGCTTGGGGGCGTTGAAAGCGAGTTTCGAGCAGATGGGCGCGATGGGTTACGACACCGTGGCGCTGCAAAAGTATCCGCAGGTCGAGCGCATCCGCCATGTGCATACGGCCGGCAATTCATCGGGCATCGTCGATGGTGCGGCGGCGGTGTTGATCGGCAACGAAGCCAAGGGCAGACAATTGAATTTGACGCCGCGTGCGCGCATCGTCGCGGCCGCGCTCACCGGCTCCGACCCGACCATCATGCTCACCGGCCCCGCACCCGCCGCGCGCAAGGTGCTGGCCAAGGCTGGTCTCACCATCGACCAGATCGATCTCTTCGAAGTCAACGAAGCCTTCGCCTCAGTGGTGATGCGCTTCATGAACGAGATGAAAGTGCCAGAAGAAAAAGTCAACGTCAATGGCGGCTCGATCGCGCTCGGTCATCCGCTCGGCGCGACCGGCGCGATGATCCTCGGCAACCTGATCGATGAATTGCATGCGCGCAAACTGCGCTATGGCCTCGCCACGCTGTGCGTCGGCGGCGGCATGGGTATCGCGACCATCGTCGAGCGGGTGTGATGGCTGCGGGTGCGGTGTCCAGAGCCGGCGTGCGTGTCGAAACCAAGGATCGCGTCACCACGGTAACTCTCGACCGCCCCGCGGTCAAAAATGCCGTCGATGGCCCCACCGCCGAAGCGCTGTTTGCGGTGTTTCGGGCCTTCGATGCTGACCCCGATGCCGATGTCGCGGTGCTGTGCGGCGCTAACGACACGTTTTGTGCGGGGGCCGACCTCAAGGCAGTGTCGGGCGGCATCGGCGACAACGCGCGCGCCAACCCGCTCAACGAAGACATGGCGGCTACCGCGCCAATGGGCTGCACGCGGCTCATGCTCTCCAAGCCGGTGATCGCTGCAGTGAGCGGCTACGCAGTGGCAGGAGGAACCGAACTTGCGCTCTGGTGTGATTTGCGCGTCATGGAAGAGACGGCAACGTTCGGCATTTTCTGCCGCCGCTGGGGGGTGCCGCTGATTGACGGCGGCACGGTGCGCCTGCCGCGCCTGATCGGCATGAGCCGCGCGCTTGATCTGATTCTGACTGGCCGCGCAGTCGGCGCGCAAGAAGCCCTTGAGATCGGCCTCGCCAATCGGGTTGTGCCGCACGGCACGGCGCGTGCCGCCGCCGAAGAACTGGCGCGCCAGATCGCGCAGTTTCCGCAAGCCTGTTTGCGCTCGGACCGGCAAAGCGCCCACGAGCAATGGGGCGACGGCGAGACCGACGCGCTGCGCCATGCACTCGCCAACGAATTCGCCCACGGCATGCGCACGATTGCGAGTGGTGAAACGGTGGCGGGCGCCGCGCGTTTCGCCGCAGGCGCGGGGCGGCACGGCAGCTTTGATGCATAGCATCTCTGTTGCGACGAGGCAAACCGGGGAGCACAGGGTTTGCCAATAGAGGAATTAAAAATACAGGAGATTCGCGGTCAACTGGAAAAAATCGCCAACGGCGAGATTGTGTACCCGATAGACATTGGATTGCTTACGCAAAAGCAATTTGCGGATATCAACAGATATAGAAGCTCTGCGGGGTTGCCGACGCTTGAAAGCGCCGTCATTGTTTACGTTGGACGGCACCACCACAAGAGCCGGCTTGCGGATGGCTACTCGATAGAGGATATGGTGATTCAATTGCAGAGCGGCCTTGATGAGACTTCCGTGGTCGCAGTGGCTCGCAAAATGACGGTGCTGCAGAACGTGACGCGCAGAAATGACGGATACGGAAATTGGGTGAGAGACACCGTAGTGCTTGAATTGACTGCGCGAAAACCGAAAGCGGAAGCTTTCTCTGCCATACCCAAAGGGGACAAAAACTCCCCTAAAAATACAAAGCCCCTCAATTGAGGGGCTTTGATGTCGCTGCCTCCGGGTAACGAACTACAAGTCCGGCAGCGTCAACGACATGCGTAGTATATCGGAATTCCGATATTTTTATCAAGAGCCTTATATTACATGCCTACATATTGACACCCCTCAAAACACCTATGCTCTTGATTTCAGAACAATTTCGGATCAAAAACAGGGGGCAGAGCGGGGGAACTTCAGGCTAAACGGCAGTGGCCGCCTGGCTCAAGCGCGATCCGTCTCCAACTCTGCAATAACCAGCTCAATCACCCGGCTCGATAGTGGCAGGCTGATATGGCCGATGCCGGTCAACTCAAGA
>JANNCZ010000138.1:0-3108 GCA_031387185.1 Burkholderiales bacterium | reverse complement strand
TAGCGCCGGTCTTTTTGAATCAGCTTGATCACCTTGGCCGCATCAATCGGCGCACCGGGCTTAAACTGCAGCAGGATGCTCTCCGGACTGGCATCAATGCGCGCCACGCCGAGCGCCGCGCCATCAATGCGCAGGCGGTGCGTCTCGATCAGGGTCTGCGCGGGGTCAGGCAGTTTGCCAAAGCGGTCGATCAGTTCTTCCATGTGTCCGTCAAGCTGCTCGCGCGTGGTGCAACTGGCCAGACGCTTGTAGAGCGTCAGGCGCTCGTGAATGTCGCCGCAGTATTCATCCGGCAACAGCGCCGGCGCATGCAGGTTGATTTCGGTGATGACGCCGAGCGGTGCTTCGAGGTCCGGCTCTTTGCCGACCTTCAGGCATGCCACCGCATGCACCAGCATCTCGGTATAGAGCGCGAAGCCAATCTCCTGCATCTCGCCCGATTGCGACTCGCCCAGTACCTCGCCCGCGCCACGGATTTCAAGGTCGTGCATGGCGAGATAAAAGCCGCTGCCCAGTTCATCCATGTTTTGGATCGCATCAAGTCGCTTCTTTGCGCTTGGTGTCAATCCCTCTTCATGGTTGACCAGCAGGTAGGCGTAGGCCTGATGGTGCGAGCGGCCGACGCGGCCACGCAGTTGGTGCAACTGGGCGAGCCCGAACTTGTCGGCGCGGTGAATCAAAATCGTATTGGAGGAGGGCACATCGATGCCGGTCTCGATGATGGTGGTACACAGCAGCACGTTGAAGCGCTGCTGGTAGAACGCCCGCATGACACGCTCGAGGTCGCGCTCCGGCATCTGGCCGTGCGCAATCTCGATGCGTGCCTCGGGCAGCAGGCGCGCGAGGTGGTCGTACTGGTTCTGGATCGTTTCGACTTCGTTGTACAAAAAGTAAACCTGCCCGCCGCGCTTCAACTCGCGCAACACCGCTTCACGAATGATCGAATCACCCTCGCGGCGCACGAAGGTCTTGATCGCGAGGCGCTTTTGCGGTGCGGTAGCGATGATGGAAAAATCACGCAAGCCTTCGAGGCTCATCGCCAGCGTGCGCGGGATCGGCGTGGCCGTGAGCGTCAGCACATCGACTTCTGCGCGCATGGCTTTCAGCGCTTCTTTTTGGCGCACACCGAAGCGATGCTCTTCGTCGATGATGACCAGACCGAGCCGCGAAAATTTGGTTTCCTTCGAGAGCAGCTTGTGCGTGCCGATCACGATATCGACGCTGCCTTCGGTGATGCCTTTGAGCGCCGCGTTGATCTCTTTGGTATTGCGAAAGCGCGACAGCTCGGCGATCTTCACCGGCCATTCATTGCCGAGTTGCGCGAAGCGGTCGCTGAAAGTTTGAAAGTGTTGTTCGGCCAGCAACGTCGTCGGCGCGAGGATCGCCACCTGCTTGCCATCGGCCACCGCGATGAAGGCGGCGCGCAGCGCGACCTCGGTCTTGCCAAAGCCGACATCGCCGCAGATCAGGCGGTCCATCGGCCGGCCCGAGCGCATGTCCTCGATGACGTTGCGAATCGCTGCGGCCTGATCGCCGGTTTCTTCGAAGCCGAAGCCTTCGGCGAAGGCGTCGTAGTCGTGTTCCTTGAAGCTGAAGGCATGGCCCTGGCGCGCGGCACGGCGCGCGTAGAGGTTGAGCAACTCGGCAGCGGTGTCGCGCACCTGCAGCGCCGCCTTGCGTTTGGCTTTTTCCCACTGCCCGCTGCCGAGCCGGTGCAGGGGCGCTTGCTCTTCGCCGGCCCCCGAGTAGCGGCTGATGACCGAGAGCGCCGCCACCGGCACATAGAGCTTGGCCTCGTCAGCGTATTGCAGATGCAGAAACTCGGTGACGCCATCGCCGAGATCCATATTCACCAGGCCGAGATAGCGGCCAATGCCGTGTTGCGCGTGCACGACAGGGTCGCCGACTTTGAGCTCGGACAAATCCTTGAGCATGCCGTCGACATTGGTCTCGCGCTTTTTTTCGCGGCGCGTGCGTGCGCGCGCCGTCTCGGCGTAGAGCTCGGCTTCGGTGATGATGGCGAAAGCCTGTTCACCCTCGCTATCGATAAAGCCGCGCGCTAGAGGTTGCGCGGTGATCATCAGGCGCGCACCAGCGGTCAAAAAATCGCTGCATGACTCGCAAGGCACCGGGTCCACACCCGCATCGCGCAAATACTCAAGCATGGTCTCGCGCCGGCCCGCCGAGTCAGCAGCGAGCAATACGCGGCCTGCAAAGCCATCGATGAAGTGGCGCAACGCCGCGACTGGGTCGTCGGCCCGCCGGTTGACGGCAACCGGCGGCAACGCGCTGGCTGCGCCGGCCACCGCCTCAACCGTGCTGATGGCACGCTCGCTGTGGGCCGGCGCAACAACGTCATTTGCGCCGCGCCTGATGGCGGCCGCCGCAAACAGGGCCGACTCGACAAAAAACGCTTGGCCGTCGAGGTAAATTGCCTGCGGGGCAAACAAGGGCCGAATCGTGTCGGCCTTCAAAAACCGGTAGCGCTCGTCGAGCTCTTTCCAAAACGCGGTGAACGCTTCATCCACCCGCCCGTGCGTGATCAGCAAAGCAGTCGAGGGCAGATAGTCAAACAGGGTCTCGGTGTTCTCGAAAAACAGCGGCAGGTAATACTCGATGCCCGCCGCCGCACCGCCATTGGCCATGTCCTTGTACATCGCAAAACGAGACGGGTCGCCTTCAAACACTTCGCGAAAGCGCCCGCGAAAAGCAGTGCGCGCTGCTTCATCGAGCGGAAACTCGCGCCCCGGCAGCAGCCGGATTTCCTTCACCGGATAAATCGAGCGCTGGGTATCGACATCAAAAGTTTTGATCGACTCGATGTCGGCACCGAACAAGTCAATGCGGTAAGGCACCGCACTGCCCATCGGAAACAGATCGATCAAACTGCCGCGGGCAGTCCACTCACCGGGGCTGACCACCTGCTGCATGTGGGTGTAGCCCGACATGTGAAACTGCGCGCGCAGGGCAGCTTCGTCCAGCTTGTCACCCACCTTGATGAAAAAGGTGCGCGCCACGATGTATTGCGCCGGCGCCAAACGTTGCAGGGCCGTGCTGGCGGCAACCAGCAGCACATCGACTTCGCCGCGCGTGATGAGATAGAGCGTC
>JANNCZ010000072.1:0-4934 GCA_031387185.1 Burkholderiales bacterium | reverse complement strand
TCAAAAAACCGGCGCAACAGCGGATCATTGTTCAGATAGTCGCGCAAGGCCACTCGTTCGGCAGCGAACTCTTTTTGCACACTGCTGACGAAAATGCGCTTGCGTTTCATGTCTCTCTATTCTTTTGGCACGGTATAGGGGCCAAACGGCTTGCGCGCGGCGTCGATGCATTGTTCGAGCAAAGCTTCGTCACCGAGCTGGTTGGCGAGCAGCAGCACGAGGCGCGCGTTCAGTTGCGCGCTTTGCTCGTCAGTGAGGCCCTGATGCGCCGCGATCAGGCGCTCGTAGAACGCGTCGTGGTCGGTGAAGTTGAGGGTGGTCTTCATGGAGATGTCTTCATGGGGCCCGTCTTCATGATCTGCCTTGCAGCGCGCGCCGCAGTGCGGCCTTGACTTTGGCGGCGTTGGGTTGCTCGATGCGCGCGGCCAGATGCATGTCGGGACGCAGCAGGCAGAACAGCGGCCGGCCCGGTTGCAAACCGAGAGCGCGCACGAGTTTGCCGGCGTGGTCGCGCACCGTCGATAAGCCAGTGTGCTTGGTATTGATTTCAAGCATGCGCATTAGCGGCACGCCTTCGCCTTCAGCCACCAACTGGTTGGCCAGCGTGATGATTTCTGATGCCTGGGTGGCTGGAGAGCCGCTCCACAAGCCGATGAACGAGGCATTGCCTCGGAAAAGGTCTACCAGAGCCATTCTCTGGCCGTCGGGTGCGGTGATTTCGACGTTCTGGACGGCTTCACCTATCTGGACGCCATGTACCTTGTGTTTTTGCGCGCGCGACGAGGGCGGCTGGCAGTAGATGAATGAGTTGGAGAGCCGCCCGGTGTTGCACAAGTTACGCGCGAAGGGATATTCCTTGGCGAGGCTGATCGCCGCGTCGCGCAGGATTTTTTCGGCCGGTGATTCCGGTTGCAAATAACGCGCGGTGCGGCGCGTCGTCATGATGTTGAACTGCGCAGCCGGGTGGCGCTCGGCGTGATAACTGTCGAGCAGTGACTCAGGTGCGCGGCCGCTCAGCACCAGGGCGAGTTTCCAGGCCAGGTTCTCGGCATCCTGAATCCCGCTGTTGCCGCCGCGTGCGCCGAACGGGCTCATCGCGTGGGCGCTGTCACCAAGGAAAAACGTGCGCCCTTTGCGAAACGTCTCGATCAATTGCGCGCGATACGAATACGGCCCGACCCACACCAATTCAAACTCGACATCTTCGCCAAGTTGACGGCGAATGCGCTCTGCGGCGACGTCATGGCGGCTGACGTATTCGAGGTCGGTGTCCGGCCCCATCTGAAAATCCATGCGCCACACGTCGTCGGCCATCAGGTGCTGCCACACCGCGCGGTTGTCATTGAATGGCGCTTCGACCCAGGTCCAGCGCTCGACTGGCAGCTTCTCCTTGAAGCGCACGTCAGAGATACACCAGCGGTCGATGCCGCGCGCCTGATACATGCCGATCTTGAGGCTGTCACGCACGAAACTGTTGACGCCAGAGCAGTCGCACACCCAATCGGCTGCGAAGGTGTATGAGCCCTCTGGTGTGTCCACATCGATCACTGCGTGATCGTCATGCTGCGTATAACCCGTGACCTTGGTTTGCCAGCGCAGATCCGTGCGGCCCAATTCAACGATGCGGTCCACCATGAACCACTCAAGGTAGAACTGTTGCAGGTTGATGAAGGGCGGCTGTTTGGAATCGCTCGCGGCGGCGGCATCAAACTCGTAGACCACGTCGTGTCCCGCCAGCGTCTTGCCGACCGACCAGACCGCCCCCTTGGCGCGGATGCGCTCGTAGATGCCGAGACGATCCATGATCTCGAGCGTCTTTTGCGCGTAGACGATGCCGCGCGATGACGCGCCGCGCACGCCGATGGTGTTGTCGTCATCAAGAACCACCGTGCGCGCGCCGCGCTCGGCGAGGTCACAAGCGAGCGCGAGGCCGGCCAAGCCGCCGCCGATGATGACCAGGGGATAGCGTTGCTTTGCCGCACCCTGCAATTCAGGTGGTGCGGCAAACGCGAACTCGGGCAGCGCGTAGCCGCCCGTTTGCTCCGCTGTCTGACTCATGGAATGCAGTCCCGCACAGTGGCGCAGGGTCAAATCAGCATCTCGTACGACGTGATGCCCGCGCGCCGCACCATCGCGTCAAACACCTTGGGCTGCACATGGCCGGCCGGATCGACCGAGCGATGTTGCTTGAGCAGGCTCGACGCAATTGCCTCGGGCGTCAAAGCGCGGTTGGGGCCGGGTATCGCGGCAGCGGCCATCTGGATTTCGCAGGCGCGATTGAGGGTCCACATGGTGAAGAAGGCGTCCGGCACATTTTCTTCGCAGGCGAGCAAACCATGATTGCGCAAAATCATGCAGTGCTTGTTGCCGAGGCTGGCGACCAGCCGCGCCTGCTCGTCGGTGCGCGTGGTCACGCCTTCGTAGTCGTGATAGGCCACATCACCCGCGATCATCGCGCTGTAAAAATTGTCGCTGCCCAGACCCGCCTCTTTGCACGCTACCGCCATGCCGGCCGTCGAGTGAATGTGCATGATGCAATGCGCATCCGCGCGCGCGCTGTGGATTGCACTGTGAATCACGAAGCCCGCGCGGTTCACCGTCCACGGCGTGTCATGCAGCGGCGCGCCATCAAGCCCCACCTTGATCAGGTTGGTGGCAGTCACCTCGGAGTAGTGCAAGCCAAACGGATTGATCAGGTAGTGCCGCGCGCCGGCATCCGCAGGCGTTCCCTCCGCGGGCACACGCACCGTGATGTGATTGAAGATGAGTTCAGTCCAGCCCAGAAAGCTGAACACGCGGTAGCAGGCCGCCAACTCCAGCCGCGCCTTCCATTCGCCCTCAGACATGCCGGCAGGGCGGGCCTTGAGTGCATTGCTGGACATGTCCATGTGACGCTCCTTCAAATGATGATGCGTGAAGATCGTTGGCTGGTGCGGGTCTTAGCCGTGCTCAGTCGTTTTAGGTGGGGGAACCGGCAGCCGCAGGGAGCGCAACATTGCGCGCCATTTCCGCAATCATGCCATGCAGCGCGTCCGCCAGCGGCGTGGCGATGCCCACTTTACGCGC
This sequence comes from Burkholderiales bacterium, assembly GCA_031387185.1. Taxonomy (GTDB): domain Bacteria; phylum Pseudomonadota; class Gammaproteobacteria; order Burkholderiales; family JAEUOS01; genus CANJDH01. The sequence continues at coordinate 1,868 of JANNCZ010000072.1, read as the reverse complement.
GAGTTCGAGGAACGCGCCGATGATGGCATCGACTTCCATCTGGCGCCCCAGCTCCAGATCCTGATGCATCGAGATCTTCACTGCACCAATCGACTTCGCAATTTCCAGGCGCCGGTCAATCGTCACCAGTTGGCGAATCCCGTAGGCGTTGGCGACCGTGGTCATCTCTTCCATCATCGCGCGAAGAAACGCAATCAGCGCCGGATTGGCGCAGATTTGATCCATGCGCGCACGCGTGAGTGCCGCGACCGGGTTGAACGAGCCATTGCCGATCAGTTTCATCCACACATCATCGCGAATCCGCTCACTGACCTTGGGCTCGAGCCCGGCCTTGTGCAGGGCCTCAGCGAGCGCATTGAGGCGGCGCGACAGCGTGCCGTCCGGCTCACCGATCACAAACAGCTTTTGGCCGTTCCAGGTCACTTCGCCGGGCGCAGTGACTTCGCCCGCCGCGTGCACCACGCAGCCAATCAGGCGATGCGGGTCCAGCGCGCGCAGCATCGCGCCGCCGGGGTCGAGCGTCGCTACCGGCGCGCCGTCAAAGCGCCCTCCCTCCCGAAAGAAATACCACCACGGCACACCGTTGATGGCGGGCACCACCACGCTCTCCGGCTCAACCAGCGGTGCGAGGCGCGGCAGCATCGCCGCGATTTGATGGGCCTTGAGCGCGATGAAAATGATCTCCTGCTGACCCGCCTCGTGCGCCAGCGCCGCAGGGTCGTCATGCGCGCGCAACTTGACGGTGACGCGCTCGCCTTTGGTGACCAGCGTGAGGCCGTGCGCGCGGATTGCATCCAGATGCGCGCCGCGCGCGATCACGCTGGTCTCAAACCCGGCGTGGGCCAGGCGTGCCGCGAGCACGCCGCCAATCGCCCCCGCCCCAACCACGCAAATCTTCATGCCGCTCCCACTCACGCTTGAGTCCGATTGGCCCAATTATGCGGCAGGGCGTGTGCGTCAGAGCACGATCGTGCCGCCCTCACGGCATGATCTCGCCGCCATTGGGGTGCAGCAATTGTCCGCAGTAGTAGCGGCCTTCGTCAGAGGCGAGGAACACAAATGCCGAGGTCATGTCTTCGGGCTGGCCCAGACGTTTCATCGGCAGGCTCGCCGCATGCGCAGCCTTCACATCTTCGGGCAGCGGATCAAACCCGGTATCAACCAGCCCCGGTGCGACACCATTGACGAGAATACCGTGCGGCGCCATTTCCTTGGCCAGCGCGCGCGTGAAGGCGATCATGCCGCCCTTCGCGGTCGAATAGGCGGTGTAGTTCTCGCGCCCGATGTAGCCCAACTGCGAGCACAGGTTGATGATGCGCCCACTTTGTTGCGCCATCATCATTTTGGCCGCTTCGCGCGAGCACAAAAACGCGCCGCGCAAGTGCACTGTCATCATGCGATCCCAGTCGGCGACACTCATCTCAACAATCGGCTGGGGCCGTTGAATACCGGCGTTGTTGACCAGAATGTCGAGGGAGCCAAACTGCTGCTTGAGCGCATCAAACAAAGCCAGCACATCGCCCTCTTGCGTGATGTCGGTGCGCAGCGCGAGGGCGCGGCGGCCCGTGGCGCGAATCTCGTCAACCAGACTTAAGGCCTCCGGTTCACGCGCGATGTAGCAGACCGCGATGTCCGCACCCTCATAGGCAAACGCCAGCGCCACCGCGCGGCCGATGCCGGTGTTGCCGCCGGTGATGAGCGCGGTTTTCCCCGCGAGACGATTCAAGGGTGGCTCCCCGGTTTCCCTCTGTAATCGCTGGGGCGGCTCACTTCACTTCGCGGAACAGCCGGCCCCAGCCCCGCACGCGCGCGGGGTCGATGCCGGTGACTTGCAAGGCCTTCCACAGCGCAGTGGAAATGGTGTCGTA
>JANNCZ010000916.1:0-2195 GCA_031387185.1 Burkholderiales bacterium | reverse complement strand
GCTGCTCGCCACGATCAAGCCGCCCTCGTCGATCAGCGTGAGGATGTTGCGCAGCACGCTGCGCCGGTTCGGCGTGTGGTCGAGGCCATCGGCAATGTGCAGTGCGTTGATGCGCGCCTTGGTAAGCGGATACGTGAGCCAGGTGCAGGCGTGAAATGCGTCGTGCCATGTGGCGGCGCGCGTCTCGACTTCGCCGCGCTCATCAATACGCTGCTCGAAGGCCAGCGCCGAGGGCTCAGGATGCGAGGGCGCGACAAACGATACTTGCACGCCGCGCGCATTCTTCAAATGATGACTGGCCGCACAGGCGCTCCAGTCAATGGTTTCCGGCCAGCGGTCTTGGGGAAGCGCATCCACCAAGGGTTTCAGCGGCATGCATGATGGTGAAATGGGCCGCGCACGCCATGCTGCCCAATCGAGACCGGCTTGGCTTGACGTTTCCTGCGGTGCCATGGGTGCGATGCCACCTGCAAGCTGCACTTTCACGCCGCCGCCCACGCGGCATGCATCAATCACGCAACCAGCTTCCAGCGCAACGTCTCGCCCGCACGCAATGGCACGATGCCTGACGCATCGATGTAAGGCACGGTCTCGGGCACGGTCCACGTCTCCTGCTGCAAGGTCACGTTGCCGCTATTGCGCGGCAGGCCGTAAAAGTCCGCGCCGTGAAACGACGCAAAGGCTTCGAGCTTGTCGAGGGCACTGGCCGCCTCGAAGGCCTCGGCATAGAGTTCGAGTGCATGCGGCGCAGTGAAGCACCCGGCGCAGCCACACGACACTTCCTTGGTATTGCGCGCATGCGGTGCGGAGTCGGTGCCGAGAAAAAACTTCGGACTGCCCGAAGTGGCAGCCTTGACCAGCGCCACGCGATGCTCCTCACGCTTCAACACCGGCAGGCAATAGAAGTGCGGGCGGATGCCGCCTTTGAAAATTTCGTTGCGGTTGTAGAGCAGATGCTGCGGCGTGATCGTCGCGCCGACATTGGCCGGCGCGGTGGCGACATACTCGGCAGCTTGGCGCGTGGTGATGTGCTCGAACACCACCTTAAGCTGCGGCAGGCGTTGCATCAGCGGCTCAAACACGCGCTCGATGAACACCGCCTCGCGGTCGAACACATCGACGGCCGGGTCGGTCACTTCGCCATGCATCAGCAGCGGCACACTCGCCTCGGCCATCGCTTCGAGGGCCTGCATCGGCTTCATGATGTCGGTGACACCCGCATCCGAATTGGTGGTCGCACCGGCGGGGTAGTACTTGAGGGCTTTGACGAAACCGGAATCCTTCACGCGCTTGATCTCGTCCGGCGGGGTGTTGTCGGTGAGGTAGAGGGTCATCAGCGGTTCGAACTGAGTGCCCCCTGGAATTGCGGCAAGAATGCGCTCGCGATAAGCCGCCGCCTCGGCCACGGTGCGCACTGGCGGCTTGAGGTTGGGCATGATGATGGCGCGGCGGAACTGACGTGTGGTCGCCGGGAGGACGGCAGCGAGGGCAGCGCCGTCGCGGACGTGGAGGTGCAAGTCGTCTGGAATGGTCAAAGCTAGATTCAACATGGTCTCGTATCAACAACAGGGCCAAGCACGAAGAGCGCCTCAATCGCGGTCATACCGGCACCGCCTCATCAATCACTCGTTGACGAAACTTGTCTGGCAAGGCGCGCGGCGTCAGCACGTCCACGCGGACACCCAACAATTTCCCCAACTCGTGCTGAATTGCGCCGATATCGAAGAGCGACGTCGCGTCGGTCGGATCAACGATCAAATCAAGATCGCTGCTTTCCGTATCCGTCCCACGCATGGTTGAGCCGAATACGCGCACATTGCGCACATTGTTGCTTTCGGCAATCCTGCGAATCGCCTCGCGATGGAGGGCAAGCGCTTCAGAAGGGCGCATCTAATCCTGCGGAGTCACGCCGCCAATAATCGAGCGTTGGCAATCTCACCATCGTGAATCGCCCGGACTTTGTCAGCGGCAAGGGTTGCTACGCCAATGGTCTGCCCGGTCAATGACATGAATTCCACTTCGTAAGCCTGGTTGGGCGGATAGACGCCTACTACTGTGCCGATATCTCCGGCCCGCACCGGAAGATCGTCAAGGTCTTCAAGGACAACGACTTGGTCAAGTTCTTCCATCATGCACCTCCATCAAAGCGGATATGAGGTTACGAACCGTAGCTGCAATGTTGGGTCGGGGATCAT
>JANNCZ010000904.1:0-13618 GCA_031387185.1 Burkholderiales bacterium | reverse complement strand
CGCGGTCTGCGACGTCCAGATCCATCGGGTGCACGCCCACCACATGGCCCCAGCGCTTCTCGATCCCGCGAAGGGAAACAGTGGTCATCGTACGGCTCCCGCGGCGACCTGTGGGAGTTGATGGCGGCAGCGGGGGTGATGATTACCCTGCCGATGTTTCTGCTCTCGCTGGTCTTTCAAAAGCATTTCATCAACAGCCTCACCTCGGGAGCCGTACGATGACCACTGTTTCCCTTCGCGGGATCGAGAAGCGCTGGGGCCATGTGGTGGGCGTGCACCCGATGGATCTGGACGTCGCAGACCGCGAGTTTCTGGTGCTGCTTGGGCCTTCCGGCTGCGGCAAGACCACCACCATGCGCATGATTGCCGGCCTCGAAGATGCATCTGGCGGCGATATCCTGTTCGATGGCGTACGCATGAACGCCGTGCGTCCTCAGGATCGCGACGTGGCGATGGTGTTCCAGAACTATGGCCTCTACCCGCATCTCACGGTTGCGGAAAACATCGCCTATCCGCTCAAGGTACGCAACGTGCCATCGGCGGAGCGCGCCGCCCGCATCGCGCGTGCAGCCGAGCGCGTGGAGTTGGGTGCGCTGCTTGGACGCCGCCCGCGCGAGCTTTCCGGAGGCCAGCGCCAGCGCGTGGCTCTGGCGCGCGCGATTGTGCGTACGCCAAAGGTTTTTCTGATGGACGAGCCCCTATCCAATCTCGACGCCAAGCTGCGCCTGACCATGCGCACCGAAATCAAGCACCTGGCCCACGAACTCGGCGTCACCATGGTGTATGTCACGCATGACCAGGTCGAAGCCATGACCCTCGCCCACCGTATTGTGGTGATGCGCGACGGACGTATTGAGCAGGTGGGCGCGCCGGAGCAGGTCTACAACCGGCCGGCCAGCATGTATGTGGCCGGATTCATCGGCGCGCCGCCAATGAATTTGATTCCGGGCAACATCAGTGCCGGTGCGTTTCATGTCGGGCAGCAGGTGATTGCCGGTGTCCCCGCTTCCCTGGCCGGGCCCTGTGTGCTGGGCATCCGCCCCGAGGATATGCAGGTGGTGGCGGGTGCTGGCGATCTGCGCCTGCCGGTCTATGCCTCCGAGCTGCTCGGCGACAGCCGGCTGCTCTCGTTCAAGTTCGCGGGCAGCCTGCTCTCGGTGCGCGCGCCCAAGGACCAGCGTGCCGATTTCGGCGACGTGTTGCCGCTGTCCCTGCCGCGCGAGTGCCGCCACTGGTTCGACGCGCACACCGAACAACGGATTGATTCACTCCACTGAATGCTCATGCCTGCCGTGATTTCCGCGAATGAAGCTGCGCGCCGCCTGATTCGCCGCAGCGAATACGCCGCTTGCGTCGAAGCCTTCATCGATTGCCGCCGCGCGGGCTCGATGCCCAAGGAAAACTACGCCATGATCGGTCCGGGCGTGACGCAAAATCCGGCGCAGGTGATCAACCTCAGGGAATTGCACGGCTTCAACATCGGTGCGGCGGCAATGCCGCACGGCATCACCAACAACCTGCACATTCATTTCACCGCCGAAGTCTTCATCTGCGCGCGCGGCGAGTGGCTGCTGCGCTGGGGCGATGGCGGCCGCGATGGTGAAACCGTGTTGCGCGCAGGCGATATTGTCTGCATGCCCACCTGGATTTTTCGCGGCTTCACCAACATCGGCCCGGACGACGGCTGGATCTTCACTTGCCTCGGCGGCGACGACACCGGCGGCATCATCTGGGATCCGGAGATTCTTGCCGAAGCCGGCGCGCACGGTCTGTGGCTGACGGCAGACAACCAAATTATCGACACGGGGCCGGGCGCGCCGCCGCCGCCGGTACCCTTGATGGCACCGTTTCCCGCCAGCGAAATTGCCCGGTTGCAGCGCTACACGCCGGCCGAAATGGAAGCGCGTGTGCTGCGCCACGCGGCGCGTGATTTCGCCGCTGCCACACTCGATGGCATGGTGGCGGCCTGTGGCGCGCAGTGGGCGCCGGTGATCGGCTGGGGCCTCACGCAACACCGCGCCCACCGCCCGGCGGTGCCTGAGCCACAGGGGTTTTCGATTGAATGGCTGCGCCTCGCGCCCGGTGGCAAGACTGCGCCACTTGTGGTGGACGAAAAAATGGTGGTGATCCTGCTCGAAGGTGCGGCCATGCAAGTGGCCTTGAACAGCGGAGCCGATGCAGTCCCGCTGGTCATGGGGCCGTGGGACACGCTGTCGATTCCCGCCGGACTGACACGCGCCTTCGCCAACGCTTCGGACGCGGTGGTCGAAGCACTGGTCATCCTGCCCGGCGACGCGCGCAAGACGCCGCGTTTTGATGCAGCCACCGCCGCTGCTGCACGCGCGTGCGACTGGGCGCTCGATGCCAATGGCTATCTGGCACGCGCGTCGCTGCTGCCAAAAGGCGCGCTGCTCGCGGGGGAGAACCGTGTCCGCTGAGGCTGCGCGCAAGACCGCGCGCGCTGCGGCGGCCCGTGTCGCGGCGGCCCGCGCCGTTACCTCGCACGATGTTGCGCATCTCGCGCGCGTCTCGCAGTCGGCCGTGTCGCGCGCGTTCACGCGCGGTGCCAGCATTGCGCCCGCCACGCGCACCAAGGTGATGAAAGCCGCCGCAGCGCTCGACTACCGGCCCAACCAGGTGGCGCGTGCGCTGATCTCCGAGCGCAGCGGGCTGGTGGGCCTGGTGATCCCGCCCGGCTTTATCCCGCTCTATAGTTTGGCGATGGGCGAATTCGCACAACGCTTGCCCGAGCGCGGCTTGCAACCCCTGGTGCTCTCGACAGGAGCCGCTGCCAGCGCAGATGATTTGGTGGAAAGATTTCTCGAATACCGCGTTGATGGCGTGATCCTGACTGCCGCCACCTTGTCTTCGCGCCTTGCCGCGCGCTGCGCGCAGCGCGGCATTGCGGTGATCCAGTTTGGCCGCGCTGAATTGCGCGCCCGCGGCGCCCGCGTATCGAGCGACAACCTGAACGGCGGGCGCACTGCCGCGCGCATCCTGCGCGCCTGCGGCGCACGCCGCGCCGCGTATTTGGGCGGCGACCCCGATACCTCGACCGACCGCGACCGCGCAGCCGGCTTCATGAGCGAATGGCCGGCTGCGCCACGTGTGAGCGCCGGCCGGTTCACTTATGCCGACGGTACGATTGCCGCGCGCACCCTGCTGCGCGGCAAGCCGCGCCCTGATGCGGTGTTCTGTGCGTCCGATGTACTCGCTTATGCGCTGGTCGATGTGGCGCGCCACGAGGAAGGCCTTGCCATCCCGCGCGAACTGATGGTGATGGGGGTTGACGACGCGCCGCCGTCGGCGTGGCAGGGCTACGCGCTCTCGACCATGCGCCAGGACGTGGCCGGCCTGGTCACGCAAACCATCGACTTGCTGGTCGAGCGTATGGCCGCCCCGCACACGCGCGCACGCGCCGTCACGGTATCAATGGCGCCGGTGTTGCGTGCCACTACGCGCCCGCTCAAAGCCGCTGCTCTGGCGCACGCCGTCGCACCGGCGCAGCCCGTGGGCGCTGCGCCGGGCAGTGCCTAAGCAATCAGTGCGTAGGCAATCAGTGCATCAATCGCGTTCCTTCATCCGCCGGAGACCCGCATGGCCCTTGACCGCATTCTCACCACCCACGTCGGCAGCCTGCCGCGCCCGCAGGACGTGGTCGATCAATTGTTCGCCGAAGACGAAGGCACGCTGGTGGATCGCGACGCCTATGCGCGCGTGATGCGCGACGGCGTGGCGGCAGTGGTGAAAAAACAGGTCGAAGCCGGCGTCGATGTGGTGAGCGACGGCGAGATGAGCAAGATCAGCTACGCCACCTACATCCGCCACCGCCTCAACGGGTTCGAGATCGGCGAAATGCCGCGTGCGGTACCCCAGGACCTCGACGACTTTCCCGGCTACAAGGAGCGTCTGGCCAAGCTCGGCGCGACGCCCAAGTACCACCGCCCGATCTGCTGCGCGCCGATCAGCGTGCGCACGCTCGCGCCCTTGCAGGCTGACCTCGCCAACCTCGCGGCGGCGGTGGAGGCGGCCGGCGCGCAGCGCGCCTTCATGAACGCCGCCTCACCCGGCGTGATTGCGGTGTTCCAGCCGAATCGCCACTATGCGACGCAGGAGGCTTACATCGGCGCCCTGGCGGACGCGATGCGCCCCGAGTACGAAGCCATCGTTGCCGCCGGTTTTGATTTGCAGATCGACGCGCCCGATATCGCGATGGGCCGCCACATCCGCTTTCGCGATGTCGATGACGCCGAATTTTTGCGCAATGCCCATCTGCAAATCGACGCGCTCAACCACGCGCTGGTCAACATTGACCCGGCGCGGGTGCGCATGCACATCTGCTGGGGCAACTATGACGGCCCGCATCATCATGATGTGCCGCTCGAAACCATCATGCCGGTGGTGCAAAAGGCGCGCGTCGGCACCTACGTATTCGAGGCCGCCAACCCGCGCCACGCCCACGAGTGGGAGGTGTGGCAGGCGACCGACATACCTGATGACAGGATTCTCGCGCCCGGCGTGATCGACTCGGTGTGCAACTTCATCGAGCACCCGCGCCTGGTGGCGCAGCGCCTGCTGAAGTTTGCCGATATCGTCGGGCGCGACCGTGTGATGGCGGCGTCTGACTGCGGCTTTGGCACCTTTGCCGGCTTTGGCGCGGTGCATCCGCCGATTGCCTACGCCAAATTGAAAGCGATGGCCGAGGGCGCGGCGATGGCCAGCGAGAAACTCTGGGCATCGGCCTGAGAGCCGCTCCTGCAGCGCTTTCTGGCGGCGATGCCACGGAGAAGCGCACCACCAGCCACTCTTGGGCCAGTGGTTGGTGACAGCATGCCGCCGCGCCGCGCGATTGGCTGTGCTGCGGCTGCGGTCTCCTGCGCTGCCACCTGCGGTGCCCCCAGCGGTACCTCCAGCGGTACCCCCAGCGGTACCCCCAGCGGTGCCCCCAGCGGCGCTGGACGGCCCAGCGCAGCTTCGCGGTAGCATGCACGCATGTCCCCTTTGCAATCTTCATCGCTGCAATCCTCATCGCTGCAACCTGCGGCGCACCCCGCGCCCGCATTGGCACCGCCGCGCGCCGCCTTCCTCGCGCCGTTCCGCATCCGCAGCTTCCGCTTTCAGTGGCCCGCCGATCTTTGCACCTCGTGGGCGTTCGAGATGGAGGTGCTGATCCTCGGCTGGTATGTGCTTGTCGAGACCGGCTCGGTGCAACTGCTGGTGCTGTTCGGCGCGCTGCAATACGCGGGCTCGCTGCTGTCGCCTTTGTTCGGTGTGGCTGGTGATCGTGCCGGTTACCGCCGCCTGTTGTATCTGACGCGCGCGCTCTATGCATTGCAGGCGGCAGTGATCGCCACGCTCGCGGTGCTGCATCTGCTCACACCGGTCTACGTGCTGGTGATCGCCGGCGTCGCAGGTTTGGTGCGCTCGTCTGATCTGCTGCTGCGCAACTCCCTGATCGCGCAGACCATGCCGCCCGCGCAATTGCTCGGCGCCCTCGGCTTGTCACGCAGCACCTCTGACACCGCGCGCATCGCCGGTGCGCTCGCCGGTGCCGGCGCGGTGGCGGCGTATGGCATGGTGCCGGCTTATGTGGTGGTCACGCTGCTCTATACGGTGAGCTTCGCGTTGTCGCTCGGTGTGGCCGGGCGTGCCTTGCTGTCTGCTGCAACGGCGGTGAATGCGACGGGTGCGGCAACGCAGATGACAAGCCCGGCAGCAATGCGAACCCCAGCGTCAGCGCCAGACCCGGTGCTCGCCATCGCATGGCGCGACCTGCGTTCCGCCGTCGTGTACGTGTGGCACAAACCGCCGCTGACGGGCGCGCTCGCACTCGCTTTTCTCGCCAATTTCCTCGCGTTCCCCTTTTTCAATGGCTTGTTGCCCTATGCGGCCAAGAGTGTTTTCGGCATTGGCCAGACCGGCCTCGGTTATCTGGTCGCAAGCTTTGCCACGGGCGGGCTGATCGGCTCGATGTTGCTGGGCGCCAACCGCCTGCCCTTGCGCGCAGCGCGCACCACGCTGATTGCATGTGCCGCATGGTTTGGCGCGATTCTGTGTTTTACCCAGGTCACCCATCTGGCAGCGGGCATCGTGTTGCTGGTGTGTGCCGGTGTGGCGCAAAATTTTTGCCTCACACCGATCGCCGCCGTGATGCTGCGCGCGTCGGCGCCGGAATATCGCGGCCGCGTGATGGGCATGCGCATGCTCGCCATCTGGGGTTTGCCGGCCGGGCTGTTGCTCTCCGGCCCGCTGATCGAGCGCATCGGTTTTGCCGCCACCGGCGTACTGTATTCAGTGACTGGCCTCGTGTGCGTGGCGCTGATTGCCGTGCGCTGGCATGCGCATCTGTGGCATGCGGACGCAGCGGGCAATGCGCGGGCTTAGAGGGTGCTGCGCCGTCCGGTGACCGCAAGCTGAGCCGCTGCGCCGGTAGATCAATGCCACAGCGCCGCGACAATAGCGCCGCTCAACAACACCACGCACCGACCCCGATCCAATAACGTTCTCTCCTCCACCCGTTTACTTACCGCGCATCCGCATCAGGAGTTGACCATCATGCTTCCCGTTTTAAGCGTCACCAACGCATGGATTATTTTGTTTTGTGCCATTCTGTTCGAGGTGTGCGGCACCACCAGCATGCGTCTTTCGGATGGCTTCACGCGGCTCACACCGTCGGTGCTGATCTTCGTGTTCTACGCCTGCTCGTTCGCGCTCAACACGCTGGTGATCCGCACGCTCGGCCTGTCGGTCACCTACGCGGTGTGGTCGGGCGTCGGCACGGTGCTCACCTCGATCATCGGTTATGCGTATTTCAAGGAGCCGGCCACCGCGATCAAGATCGGCAGTGCGCTGTTGATCATCGTGGGGGTGGTGGGGCTCAATCTGTCGTCGCGCAGTGCTTGAACTCGTGCCATGGCCAGAAGCTGCAACTGACGCGGGTGTTTCGGCAATAGCCATGAGAACCGTTGGTGGATGCGGCTTTCGGCTTGTTGGCAAATCGGCCGGGATTTTCCTGCCCATGGGGCCGCTGGCCGCCGCTTACTTCAAATTGCAGCCCTTGCCGGTCCGGTGCCCGCGCTTACCTGCCTGGCGCCGCCAAGAGTGCATCCGCTTCCTTGCGTTCATCGAGCGTGGCGCGCACCAGATCCGGGTCCATCGGGCGGATCAGTGCCGCGGCATCCGCATCCGGGCGGTTTTTGACATTGGGCAAGTCACGCCGCAGTTCTTCGAGCAACTCGATCACCTTGGCCGCCTTCTGCTCTGTCAACAGCATGACCTTGAGGTCCAGATGCGCGCGCAGTTCCGCGAGCTTGCCGAGCCGGTTCTGCTTGATCAGGACGGCAGTTGTAGTGAGCAACGAGCCGAGGGCCACGATGCCTTGCAGGGCGAAATAGGGCGCCGGGTCATATTCCACCAACCCATTCGTGTGCAGCAGCTCATTGCTTAGCATCCAGAGAGAGACGAACAGCAGGATAATGCAGAAAAATACCGGCTGCCCGATGAAATGGCTGATCTGTTCCAGGATGCGCTGCGAACGGCTGATCCTGTCCTCTTCATGTCTGTGGAACGCCAGCACCGCCTCGATGTTCTGGCTAATCTGGTCCAGTCCAGCCTCGCTTGGGGAAGGATCGGGAATCACGAAGCGCCAAGCTCACCGCAGGTGCAGGCCGAACTCCCGATCGTGTCTTGCGCAATCAATGCGTCCTGCCTGGCGTGGGCGCCTGCGAGTCGGTGAAGGCGTCCTGCGACGTGGTGGCGGTATGGGTTCATGCGAGTGCTCCCGGCGGCACCTTGGGCAAGGTGAATGCAGATGATGATGGGGGCCGGCGTGTGATGTGTCCGTGCGTCGCCGTACCGACCTGTTCATTGCCCGGCATGCGCCAGCACCAAATCTGCCCGCTTACCGGCAGGAAAGTTTCACTGGCCGGATGTCATGGTGCGCGACGAAAAAAACCTCCGGAAATGAGAGTATCCGGAGGTTTCGAAACCGCCAAGCAAATCGGGGGAGAAGCATTTGGCGGGAGGAGAGAATGGATTGTCCCGCTTCAATCCCGGCGACACTGTTCGTTATCGAACATAAGGCGCGAGTTGCGTGTCAGCCCTCGCTGCACGCATGTGCGGAGTGAAGCTTGACCGGAAGGCTTTGATGCCGCGTATCGTGCAGGAACAAATACTCGCAAATCGCCGTGTCGGGCCCGACAGCATCAACAGCCCGCGTGGCGGGGGGCGGCACAGCGCGGGAGCGCTTGTCGACGGCTGCCTGCACTGCCGGTGCTACGGCAGGAGCAACAAAACCAGCACTGCAACCCGCGCCCAGAAATAGCGTTCCGGCCGCCACCAGCGTTTTCATAGCCTCCCCCATCTCCCGTTCGGGCGCGCTTCAGGTTCGCCTGGTTGCGCCCCGGTAAGCCATCCCCGATCAGGGGGTCATGTCTGCGAGCAGCGACGCCAGATCGTCTGCATGCTCTTCTTCGCTCGCGAGGATTTGCTTGAGCAGGTGCTGCGTGGTCGGATCGTTCCCGGCCAGGTAGGCGATCATTTCACGATAGCTCTCGATCGCAATGCGCTCGGCGACCAGGTCTTCCTTGATCATGGCGCCCAGCGAATCACCTTCGACGTATTCGGCGTGGCTGCGTGCGGCGAGGCCGTCCGGCGAAAAGTTGGGTGCGCCACCGAGTTCGATAATGCGCTTGGCGAGCATGTCGGCATGTGCCATTTCCTCGTTGGCATGCTCGAGAAACTCCGCCTTGACCGGCTCGGAATGGATGCCCTTGGCCATGAAGTAGTGGCGTTTGTAGCGCAACACGCAAACGAGTTCGGTGGCCAGCGCGCCGTTGAGCAGCGTGATGACAGTGTCGCGGTCGGCGGCGTAGCCCTTGGTGACCGCACCCGCCTCAATGTTTTGCCGGGCGCGCTTGCGCAGGGACGGGATATCGGACAGTACGGCGGCATTGCCGACGGCACCCTTGCTTTCTGCTTGTCTCATGTTCGACCTTTCGGTGTCGGTTTGCGAGGCGAGGAGATGTCCCCCCTCCGCTTCCCATAATTGCTGGGGGATGATGTCGAAAAGTCTGGAACGGTGCCCTGATTCTTCCATTTGGTCACGGTGCAGCTCGTGTAGCGGGTGAATCCATGGCGACTCTCCAAAACCAGTCAGTGCGCAGCTTATGACCGGGTACGCGCAGAGTCTGTGCGCTGTCGTACTTAGCGGTATGCCTGGTTCGCACGCAAGCGCGGTGCACGGCGCTTGTGTGCGCTGTGGTACAGACCGTTCCGAATTGGGGTACGGATAATCCGTGTTGGCAGTACGCAGTAGAGCGGGCTGCCGACCCCCCCACGATTGGAGATGACCATGTATTCGATGCCACGTATTTTTCTATTCGCCGCCGCAGTGCTGTTGCTGGCTGCCGCAATCGAGCCGGTGCGCGCAGAAGCCGTGTGGCAGCAGCGCACGCCGGAACAGGACGACCGCATCGTCGCGCGCACCGCCATCCCCGACCTGACGCCGCAACAGCGCTACCAGACTGCGGTGAGCGAAGCCAATGGCGGACTCAAGCTCAATCTGGGCGCCTGCAAGGACCTGGCTACGAGTGAACGCGGTGCCTGTGCGCAACAGGCACAGGCGCTGTATCGGCAGGACATGGTCAACGCACGCGCCGCGCTGCGCGCAGGGTAGACGCCGGTTCCGCTGCGCGCAGCGGTACTTGCTGCCGGTTCCGTCACAAGCGACGTTCCGACGACGGCGCCCTACGCGTAGCGGCGCAAGCGCTGCGAGAATTGCGCAAGGGCATTGATGCCGCTTGCTCAGGCACCAGGCCTGCAACTGCTGCGGGTGAACGTGCGATCCGCCTATTTGAGGCGCATGTCATCCTTGACCGACTTCACGCCATTGACCATGCCGGCAACCGAAACGGCCTTCGCGATGTTTTCCGAGGTGCTGACGAAGCCGCTCAACTGCACGCGGCCCCTGAAGGTTTCCACGTTGATTTCGTGCGACTTGAGGGTCGGTTCGTTGAAAATCGCTGCCTTGACCTTGGTGGTGATCACGGTGTCGTCAACGTATTCGCCCGTACCTTCACGGGTTGCAGTAGGGGCGCAACCGAGCATGGTGGCCAGTGTGGCCGCGATGATCAGGGCGGAAGTGCGTTTGAATGCGTTCATTGCTATTACTCCAGGTGGGTATTGCGTGTCACTTCAAGGACCGGCGCTCTTGTGCGGCAACAAAATGCCGCACAGGAGCGCCGGAAAATGATTGGCGGGACTGCGTGGCCGTTGTGCAGCCAAGACGTTTGCCGCCACTCCATGCAGACTACCTGGCCGTAGCCGTGGGCTCTGTTCGCTATCGCACGTAGTGTGAAAAAGGCGGCAACACGCGTTGCCGCATCTGTCCTTGACGGTGAAGCGGGCAGGGCGAAAGGTGCCCCGGTCGCGCCTTGAAGTGCAAGGGCGCGCCGTGCGCATTAAATGCTACTGGCGAGCAGCCCGCAAAGTGTCTGCTGGAGCGGCTCTTGGCCTATTGTTTGTCGAGCCTGAATTTGGCGAACGAGCCTGGCGCGTCTTCGAGCGCCTTCAGCTTGCCGCCTTTGAGCGCGTTACCCGGCACGCGCGCCGGCACGGCCTTATCCTTGTTGTGCGACTTGATCCACTTGTCCCAATCGTTCCACCACGAGCCGTCGTGCTTGGCCGCGGCAGCGAGCCAGTCTTGCGCATCGCCCACCAGATTGGGGTTGGTCCAGTAGCCATACTTGTTTGCCACCGGTGGATTGACAATGCCGGCGATATGTCCTGACCCGCCGAGCACGAATTTGCCCTTGAGCAGTTTTGCACCGGTGTAGGTCGTGGCCCAGGGTGCGATGTGGTCTTCGACGGTCGAGATGAAGTAGGCCGGTGCCTTCACTTTCGAGAGGTCAATTGACGTGCCGTTGAGATTGATGCCGCCGGGCTCGACCAGCTTGTTCTTGATGTACATCTCGCGCAGGTAGTAAAGATGCATCGCCATCGGCATGCGCGTCGCGTCCGAGTTCCAGTACAAGAGGTCAAACGGGAACGGGTCTTTGCCGAGCAGGTAGTTGTGTACGTAGAACGACCAGACCAGGTCGTTGGCGCGCAGCATGTTGAAGGTGCCGGCCATCTCGGCGCCTTCCATATAGCCGCCGCGCGCCGTCATGCGTTTTTCGAGCGCATCGACTTGTGACTCGTCTACATAGACGCCAAGGTCGCCGGGTTGGGCGAAGTCGATCAGGCTGGTGAAGAAGGTCGCGCTGTTGATGCGCAGGCCTTTCGCCGTCACTTTTTTTGTCGCAAGATGGCCGAGCGTACACGCGAGCAGCGTGCCGCCCAGGCAATACCCGACTGCATTGATCTCGTTCTCGCCAGTCGCTTTGGCAATCGCGTCCATCGCCGCCAGCGGCCCTTCACGCAGATAGTCGTCAAAGGTTTTGCTGCCGAGCTTGGCATCCGGGTTGACCCAAGAGATCACGAACACCGTGTGACCCTGATCCACTGCCCATTTGATGAATGAATTTTTTGGCTGCAAATCGAGGATGTAATACTTGTTGATCCACGGCGGGATGATGAGCAAGGGCCGCTTCAATACCGTTTTGGTGGAGGGCTGGTATTGCAGCAGTTGCATCAGGTCGTTTTGAAATACCACTTTGCCGGGCGTCGAGGCGACGTTCTTGCCCATCTCGAAGGCGTTGGTGTCGGTCATCGCGATGCGCAAGCCGCCGTGGCCCTTCTCCATGTCGCGCAACATGTTCTTCAAACCCTTGACCAGGTTCTCGCCACCGGAATCTGCCGTGGCCTTCAACACCTGCGGATTGGTCAGGGCGAAATTCGAGGGCGAGGCCGCATCGGTAATCTGGCGCGTGTAGTACAGCGCTTTGGCGCGGGTCTGCGGCGACACGCCATCGACCTTGGCGACCGCGTTCTTCATATGCTCGGCAGTGAGCGAGTAGGAGCGCGACAAAAAATCGAACCAGGGGTTGGCGTGCCAGGCTTCATCAGAGAAGCGGCGGTCTTTCAGTGGCTCAAGCTTTGGCCCTTGTCCGGATAGCGAGGCCATGTACTGCTGCCAAAGCTGGCCAAAGTCGGTCGCGTACTTCGCCTGCGCCTCGACCATCAGCGACGGGTCGGCCATCATCTTCTGCACCACTTCGCCGAAAGCTTTTTGCACGCCGAACTCGTCTTTCAAGGACGACTCAAAGTCGGCAGCTTGTTTCTCCATCATCTGCGGGGCGAGGGCAGCGACACGTCGTGCAACGTCTTCCACTGCGTCAGACAGCACCTTGGGGTCAAGGCCGGCGTGTATGGCGGTTGGGGCGGTCATGCTGTCTCCCGGGATTGTCACAGGCGACAAGGGTAGCACCTCAGGTGTTGAGCAGGTTTAGCGGAACCCTACTCAATCAGGAGTTCCAGGATGACGAGACAGTGACAAGCTCGGCCACCCGAAAATTCCGCTCGCAGCGCAAACGGTCCCAAACCCAATCCTGATCAGCATCACGCACTGAAAAGCCGGTGGGCGTTCGGCTAAGTGCATCAGTTCACGTTGATCGTGACATTCACAGTCGCGCTGCAAGGCGTTCCCGCCGTGGCACAGAAGCTGTAGGTGGCTGTGTATTGCCCGGTCGGCGTCTGCGGGTCAACGGTCAGCACACCATTGGCCTGAGTCAGAAACTGGCCGACCGTGTTGAAGGTTACGGTGACCTGCCCCCCCGTTGGCGTCGCCCCGTTGAGCAAATCGTTAGCGAGCAGGTTGAACGTGTCGCCAGCATTGAGCGTGGCAGTGTCGGCCACAGCAGTTGCATTCGGCGTTGCCGTGATGCTGACGTTGACCGTGCCGGAACATGGTGTGCCGGCAGTGGCGCAGAAGCTGTAGGTGGCGGTATGCACGCTGGCGGGCACAGCGGCGGCGTTGAGCGTGAGCAGGCCGCCTACTTGCGTCAGGGATGCGCTCGCCGAGTTGAACGTCATGGTCACCTGCCCTGAAGTAGGTGTCGCGCCATTGAGCAGGTCATTGGCGAGCAGATTGAACGTCGCACCGGAGTTGATCGTGGCGGTGTCGGCCGTTGCAGTCGCACTGCCACCGGCTGCAGTGATGCTCACGTTGACGGTGCCCGAGCACGGCGTACCAGCCGTCGCACAAAAACGGTAGGTAGCGGTATGCACGCTGCCGGCCGGCGTGCCGGCTTGCAGGGTCAGCAATCCACCCGTTTGAGTGAGCCGCGCGCTGGCGCTGGTAAAGGTGACGGTAACCTGCGCTGAAGTGGGCACTGCGCCATTGAGCGAGTCATTGGCAAGCAGGTTGAAGGTCGCACCCGGATTGATGGTCGCAGTGTCGGCCGTTGCGGTCGCTGCGGCGGCCACGGTGATCTGCACGCGGGCAGACGAACATGGTGCGGCACCCGGCAACGCGCAGATCGTGTAAGTGCCGCTGAGCGTGGTGCCTGCGGTGGCATTGGCGTTGACTGTCACGCCTCCGTTCGAATGCGTGAGCTGCGTGCTCGACGTGGTGAACGTCACCGTTACGGACGAGGTGGCCGGCGCGCTGCCATTGAGACGGTCATTGGCGATGAGCGAGACGGTGGCACCCTGGCGCACCGTCAAGGTGTCGTCCACG
>JANNCZ010000897.1:0-5408 GCA_031387185.1 Burkholderiales bacterium | reverse complement strand
GATCTGGTGATTCCCTCGCTGCGCCCCTATCGAACGCGTGGTGAGACGGGCACCTGGTTTCGCAGCGACACCATGGTGGCGCATCTCGAAGACCGTCTGAAGCGCTACAAGTACGCCGCCATTGGCGAGTTTCATTTGTATGGCGCCGACGCTGATTTGCCGGTGCCGCGCCGCATGGTGCAACTGGCGAAAGAATACAAATTGTTTTTGCACGCGCACTCGGATGCCGACGCGATCGAGCGCATGTTCAAGCAAGACCCCGGCGCGCGCATCCTGTGGGCGCACTCGGGTTTCGATCAACCGGCCAAGGTGCGCGAGCTGCTGCGCAAGCACAAAAACCTCTGGGCCGATCTCGCGTTTCGCAGCGATCACGGCGCGGGCGGCAAGGTGACGCCGGAGTGGCGCGCGGCGTTTATGGAGTTTCCCGACCGCTTCATGGTGGGCACCGACACTTACACGCCGGAGCGTTGGCATTACATCGGCGAGCACGCCAACTGGTCGCGCCAATGGCTGGCTGATTTGCCGCCCGCCGTGCGCGACAAGATTGCATACCAGAATGGTGATGCGCTGTTCGGGCGCATGGCCGGCAAATGAACTGGCGTGCCTGGTTGATTCTCGCCGCAGCGTGGTGCGCGCCCTCATTCGCCGCGTGCGAGGCCAAGCCCGGTGCCATGCGTGCGGTGTCGCCAAACGCGGTGGTCTTGTTCCAGCCGCGGCCCGCACCCATCAAGGTAGGCGAATTGTTCGCACTCGATATTGAGGTCTGCGTGACCAAGGGTGAGCTGCGCGGTGTGGCAGTCGATGCCAACATGCCCGAGCACAAGCACGGCATGAACTACAAGCCTGTAGTGAAAAAGTCTGCCGACGATACGTGGGCTGCCACTGGACTGATGTTCCATATGCCGGGGCGCTGGCAGTTCGTGTTTGACGTTGATACCGGCGCGGGGCGCGAGCGCGTGTTGCACAACCTGACTGTTGAGTAGTGGTGGCCGCTTTGAAAGTGGTGCGCGGTGGCGGCAGCGCGTCCCCGGTGTTTGCGGTACTCAGGGCTGCGCTGCGGAGTAGGTTGGTGCGGGCGATGCTGGCCTGCATGAGTAGCGTGCTTGCGTGTGCGACAGCATCGGCGCAACTGCCACAAACGAATGCCGCAGCAGCGGCCCAAGCGGCCGAAGCGAATGGTGCAGTGGCCCAAGCGAATGCCGCACCGGCACTGGCATGGAGCGAGCAGGAAAAACGCGCCATCGCGCGCCACGGCCCGTGGCCGCAGCCGGTGCTGCCTGACCGCAGCAATCGTGGCTCGGGCAATGCCGATGCCGTCGCGCTGGGGCGTGCGCTGTTTTTCGATGTGCGCCTGTCCCCCAAGGGCGACATGGCCTGCGCCAGTTGCCACCAACCGGGCCGCGCGTTTAGCGATGGCCGTGACCGCGCGCATGGGCGCGAACGCCTTGACCGCAATACACCGGGGTTGTGGAACGCCGGGCTGGGGCGCTGGTTCGGTTGGGATGGTGGTGCTGATAGCCTGTGGGGGTTTGCGCTGCGGCCCATGCTCAATCCGGTTGAGTTGGCTGCGTCGCCCTCCCATGTGGCGCGCCTGTTGCGCAGCGACGCGGCCTATGCCTGCTTGCATCGCAATGCTTTTGACGCGGCGGTGAATGTGCCCAAGGGCGTGCCTGGCAATGCGCAAACCAAAACACTGAATCGCGGTCAAAGCCGCTCCCAGAGACAGTCTTCAAATGGCGATCAGAGCAAGCAGGGGGCCGGCGCCACCAAAGCAGCGCATGCGGCCCCAGCGGTCAACACGGCCGATGAACACCTGATGGTCGATGCTGCCAAGGCGCTCGCCGCATTCATGGAGACTTTGCAGTCGGGCAAGAGCGCGTTCGACGAGTTGCACGACGCACTTGCGCGCGGCGATGCCGCTGCAGCGGCGCGCTACCCCGAGGATGCGCGGCGCGGCCTGCGCCTCTTCACCGGGCGTGGTCAGTGTGCGGTGTGTCACTTCGGGCCGAACTTTACCAACGGCGAGTTTCACGAAGTCGGCATTCCCTACCTCGTCGACAAAGGCCGCGTCGATGCTGGCCGCCAGGGCGGCATCAAGCTGGTGCGCGCCGACCGCTACAACCTGCTCGGTGCCTTCAGCGATGACGCGTCACGCGCGTCCGGCAGCCGCACCCGCCACGTCGCGGAGAATCATGCGAACTACGGTCAGTTCAAAACGCCCAGCCTGCGCAATGTCGAATTGACCGCGCCCTACATGCACAACGGCAAACTGGCCACACTGCGCGATGTCGTGCAACATTACTCGGAGATTCCCGAAGACCGCCTGCATCAGGATGGTGAGGCGCTGCTCAAGCCGTTACGGCTGACGGAGGATGAGGCGAATGATCTGGTCGCGTTTTTGCGTACGCTGACGAGCAAGACGTTTCCTGAGGTCAACGCAGCAACGCCCGTTTGTCAGCCGCGCAAGTGACGGGCATCGCCGGCGCACCACTCGTTCCAGAGTACACGCGCTGCTTCAATCACCTCGCTGGCCGTGAGACCGGCAGGGCCGGTGCCTTGCTTGACCAGCAAATCGGCGGCGGCTCCATGCAGGAAAACCGCTCCCACCAAGGATGTCATGGCGATGTCTTTTGTAGAGCCGCTCGCACCAAGGGTTTCAGCCGCATCTACTTTTGCATTTTGCGCGAGCAGCGCGCCCCCAAGGCCTGACAACACGTCGCCCATGCCGGCGCTGGCCATGCCGGGGTTGCCGGTCGGATTGATCCACCAGGCGTTGCCCGCGGCGATCACGCTGCCCGCGCCTTTGAGCACGACGTAGGCGTTGAAGCGCTGCGCCAGTTTGCAGGCGGCGGCGATGCGGTCGGCTTGCACGTCCGCTGTTGAGACGGCGAGCAAGCGCGCGGCTTCCTGCGGGTGCGGCGTGAGCAGCGTGGCGGCGCGACGTTGAGTGACGGCAGCGGCGAGGGTGCTGTCGGCGGCGATCAGGTTCAGCGCGTCGGCGTCGAGCAGCAGCGGCACCGGCGCCGCGAGGGCTGAAGTGACACATCGATGCGCTGCGCTGTTCGTGCCGAGGCCAGGCCCGGCAACGAGGGCCGAGCACTGCGCAAGGTCGAGATCGTGCGCCGCGCGCAGCATGAGTTCGGGTTGCATGAAATCCACGGCGGGGCCGCGCTCGTCGAGCAAGCCCACCAGCACTTTGCCGGCACCGAGTTTCAAAGCGGCGCGGCCGGCGAGCAGTGCGGCGCCGGCCATGCCGGGCGCGCCGCCGAGGATGGCAAGGGTGCCGAAGCTGCCCTTGTGGACGTTGCGCGCGCGCGGTGCAAGGAGTGCGCCGAAGGTGCTGCGTGTGACTAATGCTCCGCTGTCCGATACCGCAAATTGTGCCGAGGTGGATGAACCTGATTCGCGCAAATCCAGCGTGGCGATGTCGATCTGCCCGGCATGATCGGCGCCGTGCAAAGTGCGCAGACCGGGTTTGTCCGCGATGAAAGTAAGAGTGCGCGTCGCACGGATCGCGGCGCCCATCATGCAGCCGGTATCGGCGTCGAGGCCCGATGGCACGTCGAGCGCGAGCACGGGTACAACTGCGCCGGCGGCATTGACGGCGTTGATCCAGTCTGAATATGGAGGTGCGATGGCGCGTGTGAGGCCGATGCCAAACAGGCCGTCGATGATGAGATCAAACTCGTGCGGTGCGGCCAGATCCGGATGGCAACCACCGCCCGCTGCGCGCCACTTGGCGTGAGCGTGTGACGCGTCTTGCGGCAGCCGCGCCGGCGCGCCGGCAAAGCAGAGCGTGACGTCGTGGCCCCATGCCTTCAGATGCAGCGCAGCTTCAAACGCGTCGCCGCCGTTGTTGCCAGGCCCTGCGAGCACGAGTACACGCGCTGGATGATGCGGCGCGTTGGCCAGCATCGCTCGCGCTGCATCGGCAGCGGCACGACCGGCACGCTCCATCAAGTTCGTGCCAGCGGCAAACGCGCGCTGCTCAATGGTGCGGATGGCGTTGGCGCGCAGTAGCAGGCTCATGGCGATGTGATTGACGCTTCAGCGCGCCGCAGCGGCAGAGCCAGCAGCGTCAAGATGGCGCAGTGTCTCGGCTTCAGACACTACCTCGGCGTACTTGGCCTGCAAGTCAAACAGGTTGGCTTCGTGCGGCCGCGGGTCGCGGTCGCCGACGGCGTCGCGCACCACGAAGGGCAGGAAGCCATGCTGGCAGGCGTCGAGCGCGGTGGCGCGCACACAGCCGCTGGTCGAGACGCCGGTGATGATGACCGTGTCAATGCCCTGCGCGGTGAGCATGGCCGCGAGTGAGGTGCCAAAAAAGGCGCTGGCGTATTGTTTGAGCAGCAGCGGCTCACCGCTCTGCGGCGTCATGCCATTGCAGTATTCACCTGCGCGCGACCCTTTGTCGAACAGTTTCAGCGCACCGACTTTGCGATAAAAAATGCCGCCGTTGATGCCGCCGGGTTCGTATTCGACGCCGGTAAAGATGATTGGAATGCGCGCCGCACGCGCCGCTGCCAGCACCCGTTTGGCCGACTCGAAAGCACTTTCGCAGTTGGCGTAGAGCGGTGAGCCTGGCTCGAGATAGGCGCGCACGAAATCGACGATCAGGAGGGCGGGGCGCTTGCCGAAAGGGAGGGCGCGGCCAAAGCCTGCACCCAAATAGTCTTCATCGAGATTGGCTTTTGCTGGCTGTGTCATCGCAGGGAAACCGTCTAAGATTGTTTTGGATCGTGGCCTTAGCCCTCGCGCTGGGGGCATCAGCGCTGGCAATCAGTTTAGCGCGCGCTAACCGTGAAGGCGCGCAAGCAAAAAATCAGGAATATGAACTTGGAAAACGTATTGATTGCCGGCGCCGGACCGGTCGGTTTGATCGGCGCACTCAAGCTCGCACGCGCCGGGGTGTCCGTGACGGTGATCGAGTCGCTGCAACAGCCTGCCGAAGACCTGCGCGCCTCAACTTTTCACCCGCCCACACTCGACATGCTCGACGACCTGGGTTTGCTCGACTGGATGCTGCCGCGCGGTTTGAAATCACCGGTGTTTCAGCACCGCGACCGGCCCACCGGCGACGTGTTCAGCTTCGATCTCGGTCTGCTGGCTGGTGAAGTGCGTCATCCGTTTCGCCTGCAACTGGAGCAGTGGAAGCTGATGCGCCATATCGCCAGCCTGCTCGAAGCAATGCCGAATGTGCGCCTGTGCTTTGGTGAGCGCGCGGTGCAGGTCGAGCAAACTGCGCAGGGCGTGCGGCTCGCGACTGAGACGGCTACGGCGATTCATCATCACGAAGGGCGTTATCTGATCGCCTGCGACGGCGCCAATTCGATCATCCGCAAATGGCTGGGCATCGAGTTTGAAGGGTTGACGTATCCCGAGAAGTTTTATTGCGTGACCACGCCGTT
>JANNCZ010000881.1:0-4922 GCA_031387185.1 Burkholderiales bacterium | reverse complement strand
CGACGGTGGCGCAATCATGCCGCCGTAGCGCGTGGTCTTGGCGTAATCCGGATCGCACCAGAGGGGATTGTCGTCGCCGATGCCGTGTGCGTAGTGGCGGATGTTGTCGCGCGTCGCCTCGTAACACCAGGGTTCGAGCGTGTTCTCGATCTTGACGCCGATGCGTTTGCGCAGATCATCAAGGGCGGCTTCGTTGATGCCGACAAATTCGCGTTGCAGGGTTTCAGACATGTTGACTCCGTGGATAAGACAAAGTGATCGGCGTGAATCCGGGTGTGGTGACTACAGTGCTGCTTGCAGGGCCAGTGCCGCCTGATCGCGCAGCACCTTGCGGTTGATTTTTCCGGCCGGGGTTTTGGGTAATGCGGTAACGAATTCGATCTGGCGCGGATACTCGTGTTGCGACAACTGCTTTTTCATGAATGCCTGAAGATCGGCTTCCAGAGCGGCTCTTGGGCCGATTGCCGTCTGGGGCGCGGGCGCGCCTGCCGGGCCTGGCATCACAGCTTCACCGGCTGGCGCAGCCGCTGTGCTGCCCGCATCGGCAACACGCGCGACGATGTAGGCGCGCACCACCTGGCCGCGCAGCGCATCGGGCACACCGATCACGGCGGCTTCGAGCACGGCCGGGTGCTTCATCAGGCTGTTTTCGATTTCGACCGCACTCATGGTCCAGCCCGCCGAGATGATCACGTCGTCGGAGCGGCCTTCGTGAAAGAAGTAGCCTTCTTCATCGACGCGGCCGCGATCCTTGACGTAAAACCACTCGCCCTTGCGCTTGACCGCGATCTCTCCCGATTCGCCTGCGGGTTTGCGCTGGCCCGCGCGGTCAATCACCGCGACTTCCATGCCCGGCGCCGGCTTGCCGAGCGCGCCGGGCTTGACGTGGTAATCGTCGAAGCCGGGATAGTTGACGATCAACACACCGACTTCGGTCGAGCCATACATGCTGCACGCCGGGCTGCCGAGCGTGCGCTCGGCCCAGGCAGCGGTCTCGTCATCGATCGGCTCGCCGGTGAAGGACATTTTGGGAATCGACAAGCGGCCCGCGTCGAGCAAGTTGGCATTGCGGATCATTCGATAGACCGTCGCTGCGGCAGCGAAGTTGTCGATCTTCAATTCGCCCAGCGCTTCGACGATGCGTGCCGCATCAAATTTTCCCGAGTAGCTGCCAATGTGAATCCCGAGCGCAAGCGGCGCGATGGTGCCGTGCCACAGGCCATGGCCCCAGGCCGGCGATGACGGACAAAAGTAGCGATCATCGGGTCGCAGGCCAATGCCATAGAGCGCGGCAATCATCAGCGTGACCACGGCGCGATGCGAGTGCTTGACCGCTTCAGGCAACTCACGCGTGGTGCCCGAGGTGTACTGAAACACCGCGAGATCACTCGCACGCGTGTCTGAAGTGAAGTCCGGGCTTTGCGCGGACACCTCATCCCAGAATGCGGCATTGACGCGCACCACTTCGGTATCGCCAAATGGCCCCGCGACTGCGGAGTCTTCCGCTACCAGCAGCAAGCGCGGCTTGCAGTCATTGACGCGCAAGGCCAAACCCTCGGGCCCGAACAGCGTGAACAGGGGCACGCCGATGGTGCCGCGTTTTACCGCGCCAAACAGTGCTACATAAAAACCCAGCGACGGCTCGAGCATTACGGCAACGCGGTCGCCCTTGGCGATGCCGCGCTTGACCAGCCAGTTGGCAAAGCACCCGGTGAGATCGGCCAGTTGGGCGAAGCTGTGATGTTCAAGACGGCCATCGGCAAACTTGATGCTCACCGCCGCGCCGCGTGCACGATGGCGGTCGAGGCACTCGTGGGCGAGGTTCATGCGTTCGGCGTTGCCGTCAAACAACTCCCACAGGCGCGGCCACGAAAAGCTGGCAAGGGCTTCGGCGTGCGAGCGAATTGCGGTGATCGACTTGGGCAAGGTGGCCGTGGGGGTCGATGTCATTTGCCATCCTTGCCGGTCTTGCGCTGGGTGATCACTGCGCCGGCCGCAATCAGGTTCTCGATGTCTGCCGGGCTATAACCCGCAGCGCCGAGTGCTTCGGCGGTGTGCTGGGCAAAACGCGGCGGCGCCTTGCTGACTGCACCGGGCGTGCGCGCGAGCTTGATGGGCAGCCCGAGCACCGCTGCGCCGTCGATATCGACTTTCATCTTGCGGTGCGCCGTGTGCGCATGCTGCACTGACTGGTCCACCGTCTGCACCGGCCCGGCCGGCACACCGGCTGCCATGAGCTGGGCGCACAGGGGCGCGGAATCGAACTTCCCGAGCGCATCTTCAATCGCGTCGCGCATCGCTGCGCGGTTGGCCATGCGCGCACGGCCATCACGAAAGCGCGCGTCCTCGTTCCACTCCGGGTGGCCGATGGCGGCGCTGAATTTGCGGAACTGTCCGTCGTTGACCACCCCGAGAAAAATCTCGCCATCGCGCGCCGTGTATTTGTCGTAGGGCGAAATATTGGGATGGCCGCTGCCGGTGCGTCCCGGCACCTTGCCTGACGCCATCCAGTTGGCCGCGTGCGGAATCAGCAAACTCATGGCAGTGTCGTACAGGCACGCCTCGATCAACTGGCCCCGGCCCGAACGCGTGCGCTCGGCCAGCGCTGTCATCACACCGAACGCCGAATGCAGGCCGGTGACGATGTCAACCAGAGGAATGCCGATGCGCGTGGCGCCGCCGCCGGCATCACCGTTGATGCTCATCAGCCCGCTCATTGCCTGCAGCACCGCGTCATAGCCGGGCAGGCCGCCGAGCGGGCCATCGAGCCCGAAGCCGGTGATGCGGCAGTAAATCAGGCGCGGAAAGCGCGCTGCCAACACGTCCTGATACCCCAAGCCCCACTTCTCCATGGTGCCGGGCAGGAAGTTTTCAATCATCACGTCGGTGCCTTCGAGCAGGCGCAGCAGCACTGCGCGCGCCTCCGGGTGATTGAGATCGAGGGAGATCGCCTGCTTGTTGCGGTTGATGCTCATGAAGTAGGCGGCATCGTCGCCCACGAAGGGCGGCCCGAGCAGGCGCGTCTCGTCACCCTGCGGCGGTTCGATCTTGAGAACGGAGGCGCCCTGGTCGCCCAGCATCTGCGCGCAGTAGGGGCCGGCCAGCACGCGCGACAGGTCGAGCACGCGCAGGCCGGTGAGTGCGCCTGGCGTCTCGGGCAGCGCGGTCGCAAGCGTCGTGCCAGTGGGGCTATTTGCTGCGGGCTCAGGCGTGGTCATGTCTGGCGACTATCGTTTGACAAGATTCGACAGCAGATGGTGCATCAAGGCGGCTGCCGGCGGAGCGGCCAAGCCGCATGCTGTTTTACTATGTAAAAATTGCGTTGTCTCATGGGATGTCCCCGCATGCACCCCTCCTACCCCGCCGAATCACACTTGCCATGCCTATGTCCGCTGCTGCGACCGTCCTCAACTTGCCCTTGGTGCGCGGCACCCAGAGCATCGCGCGCGCTGCTACGCTGCTGCGCGCCGTGGCAGCGCGGCCGCAGCAAGGCTGGCGCCTCACGGATCTGGCCGCCCACTGCAGCCTTGACAAGGGCAGCGCCCATCGCATGCTGGCGGGCCTCGTGCGTGAGCGCATGATCACGCAGCGCGCGGGCGACCGTCACTATTTGCCCGGCCCGCTGCTGTTTGAACTGGGTCTGGGCGTTACCCACCTCGGCGACTTTCGCACCCGTGCCATGCCGGCCCTGACGCGCATTGCGCGCGCCGCTCCAGGTGTCGCCTTCCTCTATCTCTTGAGTGGCGAAGAGTTTGTGTGCGCCGCGCGGGTGGGCCCGAGCACCCTCAAGGGACTGTCGATCGAAGTGGGCACGCGCCGCCCGCTGGCGGTCGCTGCGGGCGGTGTTGCGCTGCTGCTGGCCCTTCCCGAGCGCGCGCAGCGCGCGGTGATCGCCGCCAATCTGCGGCAGATTGCCGCATGGGGGGCGGAGCGCCGCCATGCGGTGCAGACCATGCTGCGCCGCTCACGCCGGGCCGGCTATGCGCTCAACCTCGCTGACGTGGTGCCGGGCATTCATTCGATCGCGGTGCCGCTGCCCGATGCAGCGGGCCGCAGCTTTGCCGCGCTCAGTGTCAGCGGCGCGGCGCACACCCTGCCGCTTGCCCGGCTTGATGCGCTAGTTGGGTTGTTACGCCACGAGGCCAGGGGGCTGGAACAGGGGCATGCGCCCCACGTGGAGTAGACTGGGCGCATCAGTCTAGGAGCCGCCCGCACCAACGCTCTTGTCAACTATCAAACCTGCAATCGTTGGTGGGAGAGACTCTTGGCGATGACAAGACTTCGGCTTTTGGTAATCAACCCAGTATCATCGCGCCCATGAGTGAACAATGTTGCGACGTTGAAGAAGGCTTGGAACCAATCCAAGACAGGTGCGGCAAGCCGGTTTCTGCTGCGAGCGGTGAGATCAAGACGGGTTGAGCCGTGGATAAGCATGCCTTGCAGGCCTTGCTCGACCGGTTGATTGTGCGCTGGGAAAACGAGGTGGTCGAGTTCAAGCGCGCTGGCGCTGGCTTCTCCACGTCCGACATCGGCAAGTATTTTTCGGCGCTGGCCAATGAGGCTAATTTGCGCAATGAGGAGAAGGGCTGGCTGGTGTTTGGGGTGGAGGACAAGAGCCGCGCTGTGGCCGGCACGGATTACCGGCCCGAGCGGGAACGCTTGCAGGGGTTGAAGATGCAGATTGCGGAAGGGGCCGAGCCGAGCGTGACCTTGCGTGACATTCATGAGTTGCAGACGGCGCAGGGCCGCGTGTTGCTGCTGGAGATTCCGGCTGCGCCGCAGGGGATGCCGATTGCGTGGCAGGGGCATTACTACGCGCGGGCCGGTGAGAGCCTGACTAATCTGGGGCTGGACAAGCTCGATGCGTTGCGCGGGCAGATGGGGGCGGCGGATTGGTCGGCGCAGGTGGTGGCGGGGGCTGC
>JANNCZ010000878.1:0-6818 GCA_031387185.1 Burkholderiales bacterium | reverse complement strand
GAGTTTGCGCGGCTGCGCTGGCAGTTGGCGGCGCAGTTGACACAGTCGGCGCAGTTGACACAGTCGGCACAGTTGACACAGTCGGCACAGTCGGGCGGGCAAGCATGGGGAGGGCAAGCGAGGGGTGGCAGCGCTGCGCCCGTTGAAAATTTGGCAACTCAGGCAATCGCGGCAAACACGGCAAGCGCAACGAACACGGCAACCGCAGCAACCCCGGCTTCACCGGAGAAATCTTGATGGAATTGACCCAAGCATCTTACGCAGCGCCACTACCCCTGTTCAAGCGCATCGGCTTGCTTGATTGGCTGTTCACTGCTGTGCTGGCGGCTGGCGCATTGTTTGCGCTGTCGCGCTATGGCAACTTCATGGATGGCTACGACAAGGCCATTCTGGTCTGCGCCGTACCGGCCCTGGGTTGGCTCGGCTGGTTTTTCAAACCGGTGCGCACGCTTGTTGTGATCGTGGCTGCCCTCAGCCTGTTGGCGATCAGCCTCTATGGCGGCACGCTGGCGGGCAGTGAACAAAAGTTTCTGCTCAAGTATTTCCTCGCTAGCCAATCGGCGATTGTGTGGATGTCGGCGCTGATTTTTTTCGCCACGGCATCCTACTGGTTTGGTCTCCTGGCGCGCTCCGAGTTCTCCGCGCGCACCGGCTCGGCCCTGACCTGGATCGCGATTGCCATGGGCCTCATTGGCCTGATGGTGCGCTGGTACGAGAGTTACCTCATCAGCCCCGATGTCGGCCACATCCCGGTGAGCAACCTTTATGAAGTGTTTGTGCTGTTTTGCCTCATCACTTCGCTGATGTATCTGCACTACGAGCGGCGCTACGAGACGCGTGGCCTCGGCGCATTTGTCATGCTCGTCGTATCGGCGGCGGTGGGCTTCCTGCTCTGGTACACCTTTGAGCGCGGCGCGCACGAGATTCAGCCGCTGGTGCCCGCCCTGCAAAGCTGGTGGATGAAGATTCATGTGCCGGCCAATTTTGTCGGCTATGGCGCGTTCTCGCTGGCGGCGATGGTGGGCTTTGCCACGCTGCTCAAGTCGCATCATGAAAATCCGACGCGGCAAAACCTGATTGGCGTCTGGGGCGCGGGTTTCGCGCTCGCCGCCGCGTTGGCGCTCGAATCATTGGTATTCCGCAAATCCGGCGTGTCATCGTATTGGGCCGGCTATTTCGCCGTCACTTTCGCCATCTTCGCCGGCGTCGTCATGGCGCGCGCGCGCATCGCAGCGCAATTGCCTGCGTTGGCGGTGCTCGATGACCTGATGTATCGCGCCATCGCCATCGGTTTCGCGTTTTTCACCGTCGCCACGATCCTGGGCGCGCTGTGGGCGGCCGAAGCCTGGGGGTCGTACTGGAGCTGGGACCCGAAAGAGACCTGGGCACTGATCGTTTGGCTCAACTACGCCGCCTGGCTGCACATGCGCCTGATCGGCGGCGTGCGCGGCGTGATGCTGGCGTGGTGGTCGCTGGCAGGCCTGCTGGTGACGACATTTGCCTTCCTCGGCGTGAACATCTTCCTGTCGGGCTTGCACTCGTACGGGACGCTGTAACAGCGGCGCGGCATGGCCAGACTGCCGCGTCTCTACGTTCCCGGCTGCCCGCAGCACGTCATCGTGCGCGGCAACGCGCAGCGCGCGGTGTTTCTGGATGACGCCGACCGCACTGCCTATATGCGCTGGCTGTTTGATGCCGTGCGTGACTACCGCCTCGAACTGCTCGCCTATGTGTTGATGGACAACCATGTCCATCTGCTCGTTATTCCGCCTGCCGAAGGAGTCTTGGGCCGTGCCATGCAATCGCTCGGCCGTCGCTATGTCCGCTACTTCAACGACCGCCACGGCCGCGCCGGTACATTGTTTGAAGGACGATACAGAGCCACGATTGTCGATAGTGA
The DNA here is from genome assembly GCA_031387185.1 of Burkholderiales bacterium. Classification (GTDB taxonomy): domain Bacteria; phylum Pseudomonadota; class Gammaproteobacteria; order Burkholderiales; family JAEUOS01; genus CANJDH01. The sequence continues at coordinate 4,918 of JANNCZ010000878.1, read as the reverse complement.
GCGCTATCTTCTCGAGTGTATGCGCTACATTGATCTGAACCCGGTGCGGGCCGGTGCGGTGGCGGATCCGGCCGGCTGGCGTTGGTCCAGCTATCACCATCGCGCCGGCACCGCCGCCGATCCAGTGCTCAGCGACCACCCCCTGCTCTGGGCAATGGGCAACACGCCGTTCGCGCGCCAAGCCGCCTACCGCGCGCTGTGTGCCGAAGGCATGCAGGCCACCGCCGCACAACAAATCAGCGACGCCACCAACAAAGGCTGGGCGCTCGGCGACCCCGAATTTCTGAACCAGATCGCCCCTTCCGCCACGCGCCGCGCCCAACCCCTGGTCAAACGCGGTCGCCCAAGAAAACGCCTGAAAGAACCAAATCAACTCTGACCCCATTAAATAAAAGGGGTCTGACCCCTTTTATTTTTGGTTGATTGGTCAAGGGCTTAGGCGTAACATCTCTTTCCCGTTTTGTGCACTGCGGTGAAAACCATGACCTACGCTTCTGTTACGCCCCCTCGCGCCCAAGGGCTGTACGACCCGGCCAACGAACACGATGCCTGCGGCGTCGGCTTTGTGGCGCATATCAAGGGCAAGCGCTCGCACTCGATCATTGAGCAGGGGCTGTTGATCCTGAAAAACCTGGATCACCGTGGCGCGGTGGGGGCTGATCCCCTGATGGGCGATGGGGCCGGCATCCTGGTGCAGATTCCCGATGCCTTTTTGCGCGCCGACATGGCCGCGCGCAGCATCACCCTGCCGCCGCCCGGCGAATACGGCGTTGGCATGGTGTTTCTGCCCAAGGAAAACGCCTCGCGCATCGCTTGTGAGCAGGAGATCGAACGCGCGGTGCGCGCCGAAGGCCAGGTGGTACTGGGCTGGCGTGACGTGCCGGTCGATCACAGCATGCCGATGTCGCCCACGGTGCGCGCCAAGGAGCCGGTGATCCGCCAGATCTTCATCGGGCGCGGGCCGGACATCATGGTGACCGATGCCTTGGAGCGCAAGCTTTATGTGATTCGCAAGTCAAGCGGCCATGCGATCCAGGCGTTGAACCTGATCCACGGCAAAGAATTTTTCGTGCCGTCGATGTCGGCGCGCACCATCGTCTACAAGGGCCTGCTGCTGGCCGATCAGGTTGGTGTGTACTACAAGGACTTGCAGGACGCGCGCTGCATCTCGGCGCTGGCCCTGGTGCACCAACGGTTTTCGACCAATACCTTCCCCGAGTGGCCGCTCGCGCACCCGTATCGCATGATCGCGCACAACGGCGAGATCAACACTGTGAAGGGCAACTTCAACTGGATGCGCGCACGTGAAGGCGTGATGAAGTCATCGGTGCTCGGTGACGACTTGAAGAAACTGTTCCCACTGATTTACGAAGGCCAGTCCGACACCGCCTCGTTCGACAACGCGCTCGAACTGCTGACCATGGCGGGCTACCCGCTGGCGCAGGCGATGATGATGATGATCCCCGAAGCGTGGGAGCAGCACACGCTGATGGACGACAACCGCCGCGCGTTTTACGAATACCACGCGGCGATGATGGAGCCGTGGGACGGCCCGGCGGCGATTGCCTTCACCGATGGCCGCCACATCGGCGGCACCCTCGATCGCAACGGTCTGCGTCCGGCGCGCTACATCGTGACTGACGATGACCTCGTCGTGATGGCCTCAGAAGTCGGCGTGCTGCCGATCCCCGAATCCAAAATCATCAACAAGTGGCGCCTGCAGCCGGGCAAGATGTTTTTGATCGATCTGGAGCAGGGCCGCATCATCGATGACAAGGAATTGAAGGACACCTACGCCAACGCCAAGCCCTACAAGTCCTGGATCGACAGCGTGCGCGTGCGCCTGGACGATGTCGCGACGCGCGTCGAGTTGCCGGCGTCCGCAATCCCTCTGCTGGACCGCCAGCAGGCCTTTGGCTACACCCAGGAAGACATCCGCTTCCTGATGAGCCCGATGGCCACCAGCGGGGAAGAGGCGATCGGCTCGATGGGCAATGACTCGCCGCTCGCAGTGACCTCGAACAAATTGAAGCCGCTCTATCACTATTTCAAACAACTGTTCGCGCAGGTGACCAACCCGCCAATTGACCCGATCCGCGAGCAGATGGTGATGTCGCTGGTCAGCTTCGTCGGCCCGCGCCCGAACTTGCTCGACAAGGACAACATCAATCCGCCGATGCGCCTCGAAGTCACGCAGCCGGTTCTCGATTTTGAGGAGATGACAAAAATCCGCGAGATCGAGGATCACACCGGCGGCAAGTTCAAGTCCTACGAACTGGGCATCTGCTACCCGGTGGCGTGGGGCAAAGAGGGCATCGAAGCGCGCCTCGCCTCGCTGTGCGCCGAGGCGGTCGATGCCTTGAAGACCGGCCACAACATTCTCATCATCTCCGACCGCCGCCTCAGCGCGGGCGACGTCGCCATCCCCGCGCTGCTCGCCACCAGCGCCGTGCATCATCACCTGGTGCAGAAAGGCCTGCGCACCACCACCGGCCTCGTGGTCGAGACCGGCTCGGCGCGCGAGGTGCATCACTTTGCCCTGCTGGCCGGCTATGGCGCTGAAGCAATTCACCCTTACCTCGCGCTTGAAACGCTGGCCGATATGGCCAAGGGTTTGCCGGGCGCGCTCTCGCCCGAGAAGGTGATCTACAACTATCAAAAGGCGATCGGCAAGGGCCTCATGAAGGTGTTCTCCAAGATGGGGATCTCGACCTACATGAGCTACTGCGGTGCGCAGATTTTTGAAGCCATCGGCCTCAATCGCGCGCTGATCGACAAATATTTTCGCGGCACGCCATCCAATGTCGAAGGCATTGGCATTTTTGAAGTGGCCGAAGAAGCGCTGCGCATGCACAAGCAGGCCTTTGGCAACGACCCGGTGCTCGCCACCATGCTCGACGCCGGCGGCGAATATGCCTTCCGCATTCGCGGCGAAGAGCACATGTGGACGCCCGACGCGATTGCCAAGCTGCAACACGCGGCGCGCGCCAACAGCTTCAACAGCTACAAAGAGTACGCCGAGATCATCAACGATCAATCCAAGCGCCACATGACGCTGCGCGGTTTGTTTGAGTTCAAGATCGACCCCGCCAAAGCGGTGCCGATGGATGAAGTCGAATCGGCCAAAGAGATCGTCAAACGCTTCGTCACCGGCGCCATGTCGCTCGGCTCGATCTCGACCGAAGCGCACTCCACTCTGGCAATTGCGATGAACCGCATTGGCGGCAAGTCGAACACCGGCGAAGGCGGCGAAGACCCGGTGCGCTACCGCAATGATTTGAAAGGCATCAGGATCAAAGCTGGCGAGACGATGGCCTCGGTGCTCGGCCATGACCGCGTCGCTGCCGATATCGTGCTGCAGGACGGCGATTCGATGCGCTCCAAGATCAAACAGGTCGCCTCCGGCCGTTTCGGCGTCACGGCTGAATATTTGATTTCGGCAGACCAGATCCAGATCAAGATGGCGCAGGGTGCCAAGCCCGGCGAAGGCGGCCAGCTGCCTGGCGGCAAGGTCAGCGAATACATCGGCATGCTGCGCTTTTCGGTGCCGGGTGTCGGCCTGATTTCGCCACCGCCGCATCACGATATTTATTCGATTGAAGACCTCGCGCAATTGATTCACGATCTGAAAAACGCCAATCCCAAGGCGTCGATCAGCGTCAAACTGGTGTCCGAAGTCGGTGTCGGCACGGTCGCGGCGGGTGTGGCCAAGGCCAAGTCGGATCACGTCGTGATCGCCGGATACGACGGCGGTACCGGTGCGTCGCCCCTGTCGTCGATCAAGCATGCCGGCACGCCTTGGGAACTGGGGCTCTCCGAGACCCAGCAAACCCTGGTGCTCAATAACCTGCGCTCGCGCATTCGTGTGCAGGCTGACGGTCAGATGAAAACCGGGCGCGACGTGGTGATCGCCGCGTTGCTCGGCGCCGACGAAATGGGTTTTGCCACTGCACCGCTGGTGACCACCGGCTGCATCATGATGCGCAAGTGCCACCTCAACACCTGTCCGGTCGGCGTCGCCACCCAAGACCCGGTGCTACGCGCCAAGTTTGCCGGCAAGCCCGAGCATGTCGTCAACTTTTTCTTCTTCGTCGCCGAAGAAGTGCGCCAGATCATGGCGCAACTGGGCATCCGCACATTTGACGATCTGATTGGCCGCGCCGATTTGCTCGACAAGGCCAAGGCCATCACCCACTGGAAAGCGGCTGGCCTCGACTTCACGCGCGTGTTCCATCAGCCCGATGTGCCGGCTGCACATCTTGGTGGCCCGGCACGCCGCCAGACCGAAACCCAGGATCACGGTCTCGACAAGGCGCTCGACAACAAGCTGATCGAGATGTCCAAGCCAGCGCTGGACAAAGGCGAGCGCGTCTCCTTCATCGTGCCGGTGCGCAACCGCAACCGCACCATCGGTGCCATGCTCTCGGGTGAAGTGGCGCGCCGCTACAGCCACGCAGGCCTGCCCGACGACACTATTCACATTCAGTTGCAGGGCACCGCTGGCCAATCGGTCGGGGCCTTTCTCGCGCACGGCATCACCCTTGATCTGGTCGGCGAGTCCAACGACTACGTCGGCAAAGGTCTCTCGGGCGGGCGCGTGATCGTGCGCCCCAACACCGAGTTTCGCGGGCGCGCAGTGGATAACATCATCATCGGCAACACCGTGCTGTACGGCGCCATCGCAGGCGAAGCCTATTTCAATGGTGTCGCGGGCGAGCGCTTCGCGGTGCGTAACTCGGGTGCCGTTGCGGTCGTCGAGGGCACGGGCGACCATGGCTGTGAATACATGACCGGCGGCACCGTCGTCGTGCTCGGCACCACCGGGCGCAACTTTGCGGCAGGCATGTCCGGCGGCATCGCCTACGTCTACGATGAGAACGGTGACTTCGCCAAAAAATGCAACACGTCCATGTGTGTG
>JANNCZ010000872.1:0-2225 GCA_031387185.1 Burkholderiales bacterium | reverse complement strand
AGGGCGTTGCTGGTGCACGCGCTGGACGACCGCGGCAGGCTGTTCTATGCGCACTTCGGCTTTCAGGTCTCGCCAGTGCATCCCCTGACGCTGATGCTTCGCATCACGCACACGCTGAGCCCCGTGAAAGCCTGACAGCATCAGCCCGCGCTCTCCGACCATGGGTCGCCATTTCTCGGCGCATCCGCCCGGTGTTGAACCGGTTCGAAGCGTCCTGGCAGCCTCATTTCTTGCGATGCTGGCCTGGATGTGATCTGCCAGGGCGCTTGGGCTGCGCGGCCGGTGCTGCGCCGGCGCGGTACTCGGCATGGGCCGAGAAGGCTCCGGCCGTGATTTCGATGTCGGCGCCGGCGATACCGGCGGTGCGCGCGGCATCGCGCCAGTGGTCGACGACGCCGATCACCTGCTCGACGATGTCGTGCGCGCTTTGGTCCTTGAGCCCATAGAACCGGCAAGTCTCCAGCACCGTATCCAGGCTTGGGCGATGGTCCGAATCGTCGATGTTCAACACATGCGCGGCATGGTCGCTGTTCGGGTTGAGGTCAAAGGCTGGCGCCAGGCGCCAACCGTTCGCGTGGAGCAAGAAGCCGTGGTTGCGCAAATGGTCGTCACGGTTGCCGACGGCAACGCTGAAGACCACACGGCGGAACAACTGCGTGAGGTCGGCAGCGACATGCTTGGGGTCGCCGCCGGCGCGCAGGAACTGGGCCAGCTCCAGGTAGCTTGCGCCTTCGCTCTGCTCGCGCCGCAGCAACGTCATGGCCGACGCATAGAAGCGCCGTTGTCCACCCCTGCGGTCAAAGCGCTGCACGCAGAAGGTGTGGAACCCTTCGTCCAGCCGCAGCAGGCGAGCCTCGGGCACGTCGACGCCGGCTTGGATCGCCATGCTGTGGACGACGAATTCCCAGGCGCCGATGTCGCGGTCGTCATCGCGTGCCGGGAATTTGCTAATCCAGAGCGAGCCATCGTGGTCGGTGAAATTCGCCTTCGGGCGCGCACCGCCCAGCGAGGCACCGGGCGCGACCAGCACCGCGAGCCACTGGCGCAGCGCGTCGAGGTCGTCGATGCGCTTGCTGGTGAGCTGCGTGGCGACGCTTGCAAGCTCGCGCAGGCTCGTCACCGGCGGCGCGGCCATCTGCTCCGCAGCCAAGAAGTGCTCCGTGCCTTCCAGGCGGAATCGCAGGGCGCCCTGGCGCGTGAAGTCCTGCACGCCGACAAGGTAGTCCCAGGCGTACAGGGTGCGCGGGGACCGGCCCTGGTCCTTGGCCTGTAACGCCTCGCGCCGCTTCATGAGGGTCTGGCCCCAACGGTCGGGCGAGGAGTCGAGGAAGACACCGAAGTTGCCGAGTTCCGGCTTTGGGAAGAACGGCTGCTCTCCGAGCGACAGGTCGGGGTCGAGCGCGAATGCCCGCGGATGAGTCAGCCTCCCGTTGTCGTAGTGGAAGCGGACCTGCCCGCGGTCGTGCGCGAGCGTGCCGACCGGACAGGCCGGCCCGAGGTCGCAGTCGAGCCAGACCTCGAGGTGCGAGGCACGGCTCATCATGCAACGCCTGTGCCGCTACGCGGATCAAGCCCAGCAGCCTCAGCGCCAGTAGCACGTTGCCGATCAACGGCGCCCTCGCGCGGTGCTGCCATGCTGCTGCGCGACCGCAGCGCCGGCCGCTTCGTCCCTGGCTCGAGCGCCAGATCCTGCAGCTTGCGCCCCACCTTGTCGTCGGCGGCGAGCGCCTGGATGTCGGTTTCCAGCCCGAGCACCGCCAGGATTCGCAGGTAGGTTCCAAGGGTCGCGCCGGGGTCACCGGCTTCGGCGTTGTACAACGAGGTGCGCGACACGCCGGCACGCTGCGCCACGGTGACCATGCTCAGCTTCCGGCGTAGCCGGGCCAGCCGCAAGCGCTCGCCGAAGGCGCTGAGCAGGCGTTGCTCCTGAGGAAACACGATGGGCGGTTTGCTGGGCATTATGTTCACCATTATAGACAAATTACTTATTTCTTGTCCATATTGGCATAAAAACCGCAGATCACCCCACGGCGCGACGTTGGTCCAACAGGGGTGCCGGAGGTACAGGCGGTCGATGCGCCGATCGCGCCCACGCAGATCGACTCAGCAGCGTGAGAGGCAATCCAATCGGTGCGAACGGCACTGCGCCATCATCCACTTGCTACGCGATCTGTTCGGCTTGCGTGCGTCTGCCGATCCGTCCGGTGCCGGCCCAGGGCGTGGCC
>JANNCZ010000865.1:0-2302 GCA_031387185.1 Burkholderiales bacterium | reverse complement strand
GTCAATCGCGGCCCGCTGTGGCGCATTGCGCTGATTCCGTTCTACTACCCGAACATGTCGGCCATGATGCTGGGAGCGGCCGAGGGTGTGGCCGCGCTGGTGCGCGAGCAAAGCGCTAAGCGAGTCTTTGCCTATGGCGGCGCGCATGCGGCTGACCTGGGCTATGTGCGCGCCAACCTCGGACGGCACACCCTGCTGCTCAACGCGGCGGCGGCGCTGTGGGAAGCACAGGTGGCGCTGGTGGAGCGGGCCGCCTATGGTAGTAGTGCGGGTGGCGCGGATGGTGCTGGTGGTGCGGGTGGTGCTGGTGGTGCGGGTGGCGCAGCCGAAGCAGAAAGGGCCGATGGTTACGCCTCCAACGCCGAGCGCTTCGGTGTGCGCGCCAATTGCGCCTGGGTGGTGAAACAGTCACGCGCGGCGGTCAATGAATTGTGCGATCAGGCGGGTACGTCTTCGTTCTTCATGAACTCCCCCTTGCAGCGCTTTCATCGCGAGATCAATGTGCTGTCGAGCCACGCCTTCTACGAGTTCGACCGCATCGCCACCGCTTACGGGCAGGTGCTGCTCGACGACACGCTGCCTGCCGGGGAAATGGCATGAGCACACGCGCGAGCGGCACCGGGGCGCAAGCCGGCACTCCGCAGGCGGGCCAGCCCGGCCAGGGCGGTGGCTCGCGCAAAGTGCGCAACGTGCTGTTCATCATGTGCGACCAGTTGCGCTTCGACCATTTGTCCTGCTACGGCCACCCCACGCTCAAGACGCCCAATCTCGATGCGCTGGCGGCACGCGGTGTGCTGTTTGACCGTGCCTACGTGCAGTCGCCCTATTGCGGCCCGTCGCGCATGAGTTATTACACCGGGCGCTACGTGCATGCGCACGGCTCGTCCTGGAATTTCGTGCCGCTCAAGACCGGCGAGATGACCATTGGCGACCACCTGCGCCCGCTCGGTGTGCGCTCGGTGCTGGCCGGCAAGACGCATATGCGCGCGGACCTCGCCGGCATGTCGCGCCTCGGCATCGATCCGAACTCGCAAATCGGTGTGCGCATCTCCGAATGCGGGTTTGATCCCTACGAGCGCGACGACGGCATTCACCCCTATTCGGGGCACGACCCTGATCCGCGTTATCACGACTACTTGCGCGCCCAAGGCCTGGGCGGTGACAACCCCTGGGAGGAATGGGCCAATTCGGTGACTGCGGCCGACGGCAGCAAGCGCTCGGGCTGGTTTCTCAAATACTCGAATCGCCCGGCGCGGGTGCCGGATGAACATTCCGAGACGCCCTACATCACGCGGCGCGCGATGGATTTCATCGATGAGGCGACGCGTGCGGGCGGCGGTGCGGGTAGCGGTGCGGGCCGCAGTGTGGCTGATGGCCAGCCCTGGTGCCTGCACTTGTCTTTCATCAAGCCGCACTGGCCCTATGTGGTGCCGGAGCCTTACGCAAGCATGTACAAGGCCGAAGACGCGCTCCCAGTGCGGCGCTCCGAGGCGGAGCGCCGCGACCCGCATCCGGTGTATGCGGCGATGATGCAGCATCGGGTCTCGCAGACTTTCTCGCGCCCCGGCGTGCGTGAGGCGGTGATGCCCGGTTACATGGGCCTGGTCAAGCAGATCGACGACCAGTTGGGCAAGCTGTTCGCGTTTCTCGACGAGCGCGGCCTGACCGACTCGACCATGATCATTTTCACCTCCGATCATGGCGATTACCTCGGTGACCACTGGATGGGCGAGAAGGATCTGTTTCACGAGCAGATCATTCGCGTACCGCTCATCATTGTTGACCCGGATGCGCGTGCCGACGCCACGCGCGGCACGCGCTGCCAGGCATTGGTGGAGGCGGTGGACATTGCGCCGACCCTGCTCGATGTGTATGGCGGTGCGCCGGTGCCGCACATTCTCGACGGGGCGTCGTTGCGGCCCTGGCTGTTTGGCGAGACGCCGCGTGCGTGGCGCGAGTCTGTGATTTGCGAATACGACTACTCGTTCCAGGATGCGCGGATTACGCTCGGCACCAAGCCGCGCGAGGCCTGGTTGCGCATGGTGTTCGACGGGCGCTGGAAGTACATCCTGGCGGAACACTACCGGCCGATGCTGTTTGATCTCGAAACCGATCCGGACGAATTTCACGACCTTGGCGCCGATCCGCGTTTTGATGCCGAGCGCGCGCGCCTGCACGAGGCGCTGTTCGAATGGGCGCGCCAGCCGCGCCAGCGCGTCACCGTGCCGGATGGCGCGATTGAATCGCTGGAGGTGCAGCCGCGCATTTCCGAGGGCGGCATCCTGATCGGCTATTGGGATGA